>NZ_DJGY01000020.1:0-51213 GCF_002435675.1 Acetobacterium sp. UBA5834
AATTGAATAATTACAAAAGGACCCGTAGTACGCTTTTAGTACGGTCAGCAAAAAGCAAACCCTGAAACCACGTTATATCAATGGTCTCAGGGTTTTTTACTACTATTCCCACTCAATTGTAGAAGGCGGCTTGCTGGTAATGTCGTAGACAATCCGGCTGACATGCTTCACTTCATTAACAATTCGGGTGGAGATGTTTTCTAAAACATCAAAGGGAATCCTGGCCCAGTCTGAAGTCATACCATCAACCGAGGTAACGGCTCGCAGGCCAATGGTATAGTCATAGGTTCGTTCATCACCCATAACACCAACACTGCGGTTTCCCGGCAGTACGGCAAAATATTGCCAGATTTCTTGATCCAGACCGGCTTTGGCAATCTCATCTCTAAAGACAAAATCGGCTTCTTTTAAGATGTCCAGTTTTTCTTTGGTGACTTCACCCATCACCCGAATGGCCAGTCCTGGTCCTGGGAAGGGTTGCCGCCAGACCAGATCGTGATCCAGTCCAATTTCTTCACCAACGGCCCGAACCTCGTCTTTAAACAGGTTTCTAAGTGGTTCAATCAGTTCAAAATTGACATCATCCGGCAGTCCGCCAACGTTGTGATGACTTTTGATCACGGCCGCGTTTTTGGTGCCGCTTTCAATGACATCCGGGTAAATGGTTCCCTGAAGCAGGAAGTCGATGTCGTTCAGTTTCCCGGATTCTTCCTCAAAGACACGGATAAATTCCGT
Organism: Acetobacterium sp. UBA5834; assembly: GCF_002435675.1. Taxonomy (NCBI): domain Bacteria; kingdom Bacillati; phylum Bacillota; class Clostridia; order Eubacteriales; family Eubacteriaceae; genus Acetobacterium; species Acetobacterium sp. UBA5834. The sequence goes on from NZ_DJGY01000020.1 coordinate 736, forward strand.
TCCAATAATTTTTCGTTTTTGTTCCGGATCACTGACACCCGCTAATTTACCAAGGAAACGATCTTCGCAGTTCACCCGGATAAAGTTCATATGAAAGCGGTTTTTAAAGATCGCTTCAACCTGATCGCCTTCATCTTTTCGAAGCAGGCCATGATCAACAAAAATACAGGTCAGCTTGTCACCAATGGCCTGGTGAACAAGGGTCGCTGCCACTGACGAATCAACGCCGCCGCTAAGGGCACACAGCACTCGCCGGTCACCGACTTGTTCTTTGATGGCTTCAATCTGTTCCTGGGCAAAATTATGCATGGTCCATAACCCTTCGCAGCCACAGACATCATATATAAAGTTATTTAAAACTTCTTTACCGTATTGGGTGTGTTCCACCTCAGGATGGAATTGAACCGCATAGAGCTTACGTTCGTGACATTCCATCGCACCGGTCGGACACGAGTCGGTGGTGGCAGTGATACAGAATCCTTCCGGAATGGTCTGGATATAGTTAGTATGACTCATCCAGCAGGTCGATCCGTCCGGAATATTTTTAAAGAGCACCGAGACTTGTGAAAAATTCAAGGCCTTTTTACCGTACTCCCGAATATCGGCTGAGTCGGTAACCCCTTTTAACTGCTCCGCCATCAGCTGAGCGCCGTAACAGATCCCTAAAATGGGAATGCCCATGTTATAAATTTCGGGATCACATTGGGGAGCTCCTGCTTCATGAACACTGGAAGGTCCGCCGGTAAAGATAATCCCTTTGGGATTTTTCTGGCGAATCTCATCGGGGGTGATGTCATAAGGAACAACTTCTGAATACACTTTAGCTTCACGAACCCGTCGGGCAATGAGCTGATTGTATTGTGCTCCGAAATCCACAATGAGAATGATCTCATCTTGATAATGCTTTTTTATCATAAATTCTCCTAAAATTGAGCGCTATTGTAGTTGGGTGATTCTTTGGTGATGGAAATATCGTGCGGGTGACTTTCAATCAGACCGGCACTGGTTATTTTCATGAACTGCGATTTTTCTCGTAGATCCTTGATGGTCGGGGTACCACAATAACCCATCCCGGAACGAAGACCACCAACTAACTGGTAGACGGTATCGGCCAATGGTCCTTTGTAGGGAACCTTTCCTTCAACCCCTTCCGGCACCAGTTTTTTCTGGCCTTCCTGGAAGTAACGATCCGAACTGCCATCTTTCATAGCCCCTAAAGAGCCCATGCCACGGTAGGTTTTAAAGCTGCGGCCCTGGTAGATAATGGTTTCGCCCGGACTTTCGTCGGTACCGGCAAAGAGACTACCAATCATCACCACATCAGCGCCAGCACCAATGGCTTTTACGACATCCCCGGAATATTTGATCCCACCATCGGCAATTACCGGAATATCATATTCTTTGGCAACTTCAACCACGTCCAGGATGGCCGTGATTTGCGGAACCCCAATCCCGGCGACAACCCGGGTAGTACAAATGGAGCCGGGGCCAATCCCGACTTTAAGGGCATCCACGCCAGCCTCGATTAAATCTTTAGCAGCAGCACCAGTCGCAATGTTTCCAACAATCAGCTGTACATCGGGGTATTTTTCCTTGATCGCTTTAACGGTTTTGACAACCCCAATGGAGTGACCATGGGCGGTATCCACAACGATGACATCAGCCTGAGCTGCTACCAGAGCATCGACCCGTTCAAAGGTGTTGCTGCTAATGCCAACGGCACCACCAACAATCAGTCGACCTCGATAGTCTTTAGCGGCATTCGGGTATTTAATGCTTTTTTCAATATCTTTAATGGTGATCAAACCCTTAAGATTATTTTCGGAATCCACAATCGGAAGCTTTTCGATTTTGTATTGTTTTAAAATGGCTTCAGCTTTTTCCAGGGTGGTGCCCTCTTCCGCTGTCACCAAGTTATTTTTTGTCATGGCGTCTTTGATTTTCTTTTTCGGGTCACTTTCAAAACGTAGGTCACGGTTGGTGATGATTCCCACTAATTTTCCTTCGATGGTAATCGGAACACCAGAAATTCGGTAACGGGACATCAGTTCCAGCGCATCGCCAATGTTATGTTCCGGCGACAAGAAAAACGGATCAACGATAACCCCGTTTTCTGAACGCTTTACCTTATCAATTTCAAACGCCTGTTCTTCAATGGTCATATTCTTATGAATAATCCCGATACCACCTTCTCTGGCCATGGCAATGGCCAATCGTCCTTCGGTGACGGTATCCATGCCAGCGCTCATAATGGGAATATTCAGAGCAATTTTCTTTGTCAGACGGGTGCCGGTGTTAACGTCTCCTGGCAACACTTCGGACTTCCCTGGGATTAACAATACATCATCAAAGGTAATGCCTTCCTTTAATATCTTCTCCAACCTTGTACTCCTTTCAAATTTAACATTCGCTTAGATACAAAAAAAGCAGACAATTGGCCATTGCTTTTCATCTGCTTCATGTATGTTCTGTAATCTTATATTATGCTGTTTAGTCTAACACAATTTGCTTAAATGTGACAATGATTATTTTTTTGGTAACGTTATCTTTTCTTGATTCTGACAATTTTTAAGACTAAAACAATAATAGTGAGGGATTCTCCATATCAGCCTTAATCGCCTGGAGGAATTTCGCACCGTCGACCCCATTGGCCACCCGTTGATCCAGATTCAGACTGATTTTCATCACTGAACGAACAACTGGTTCACCCTGGAAAATCCGGATTCGTTGAACCACTTCGCCAACACTGAGAATCGCACTGTTCGTCGGGTTGATGATGGCGGTAAATTCCCGGATCCCATACATCCCCAGGTTGGAGATCGTAAAGGTGCTGCCTTCCCGTTGCTCATGCGAGAGATGTTTGTTTTTAACAGCTTTTAAAAGATCACCCCGACTTTTAACGATTTCCACAAAGCTCATCGTCTGAGCGTCTTTGATCACCGGAACAATCAAACCCTCATCGGATTCCACTGTTAAACCCATATTTACATAATCCTGAGGCACAACAATTGCGTCTTCCCGCCGGGCGTTAAGAAGCGGATGTTTCACCAAAGCCCGGGTTGTTGCCAGAAGCAGAAAATCGGTATAGGTACAGCGGTATTTAGCCTGCTCCTCAATTTTTTTGGTAATCTTCTTGCGGAGATCCTTGATTTCAGTCATATCAATTTCTGTCGTTAAACTGATGACCGCTGTTTCTTCCTCGCACTTAATCCGATATTTTCTAACGATCCTGGATCGAATCCGATTATTCTTTGCCCGACTGACTTCATTACTGACAAGCTCTTCCGCTTCCCCAGGCAGTTCTTTTGCTACTTCACTAACTTGCTCTGCTGGTGCTTGAAGCACTTCGTTGCTTGCAATGCTTTGTTCCGTTGCAACAACCGCCGATTCTGATCCCGGATTTTGCGTGTCAACGGCTATCGATTTATCCATTCTAATCTCTGGGTCTGCTGTTTCCGAAGCAATTGGAAGCGCGACTTTTTCGGACTTAATCTCAGTCTTTTTCTCCGGTTCCTGTTTTTTTCTTGATAACCCCCGGGTTTTTTTATTTTTTTTACCCAGCGCTTCCTGCTCATTTTCACGAAGAAGGTGCATTGGCGTAGGCTTGACAATGATTTCTTCCCGGAGCGGTTCTGCCTTAAGATCAACAAAAGGGACAAAATCCAGTTCTGAAATTTTTGTGACCACATCCGTATCTTTTTCTTCCAGACCTGTATCATTGGCATCCACAAAGGGAACAAAGTCCAGCTCCGGATTCGGTACCCTTTCAACTTTCTGATTCATCTCGCTCAGTTTTTTTCGGGATTTGGTTTTCTTGACCGGGATTTCTTCCAGCTTTCCGGGTGTTGTAAACAGATTTTTGGGATTTCCGGCTATTTTATCCAGACTGGTACCGATCACCACCGGTTCTTTTGACTTGTAGTCAAAGGTTCCCGGTTGAATAACCACCAGTTTTTTCACATCATCAACTTCAACTCGACCGTTTGGTCCGGTTCCAGTGGCCTTTTCAATGTCCACCTTAAATTCCCGGGCAATCCGTCTGGCCGCCGGGGTCGCCCTGACCTTCCCCACCCGGGGATCAGATTCCGTCATTACTTCCTGCGGATCTTCAATCATTTCATCATTGATGATGCCTTGAATGGCTACAGTTGGTTGCTGCTTTATCCCTTCTTTAATGGTTTCTTCCAGATTTCGTTCCAGTTCTTCAATGGCGGCCGTTAGTTTTTCTTCCAGATTTTCTTCCTGTTGACTATCGTCACAACGCTCTGCTTCTTGATCTACCATTTTTTTACCTGCCACTACGTCTGTTTGGCCGGTTTCTTCGTTATCAGCATTTACTTCTGACAACGCTTCCTCACTTTTTTGATCATGTTCCAGGGTCGCTTCTTTAATCGTTTCGGCATTTGTCGAGTTTTCTATAGTCATATCCAACGTCTCTTTCGGTAAGATTATTTCATTTTCCATCATTGAGTCCGCTCCCTATTCCCGATTCAGAAGACGATAGACGCTATGAACGAAATCATTGCGCTGGGGCACCGCAGCTGACTCTAATTCCTGATTAAAGGGAATCGGAACATCCAGGCCACCCAGACGGACAATCGGCGCTGTGAGATAGTCGAAGGCTTCACTCTCAACGACTCGCGCGACAATTTCGCCACCGACCCCACCGGTTTTAGCGGCCTCATGGGCCACAATCAGACAACCGGTTTTAATAACCGATTCGATGATCGGTTTCATATCCATGGGATATAAGGTCAGGGGATTGAGAATCTCCACCCGAATTCCTTCCTCTTCTAAAAAATCAGCGGCTTCAATGGCTTTGGCCAGAGTGGTTCCATAGGCGACGATGGTGACATCTTTCCCGGGCCGTTCAACGATGGTTTTTCCGATTTCCAGGGTATACTCCTCGTCAAGGGGAACCAGACCCACCGAATCGTAGAGCATCTTATGTTCAATAAAACAGACCGGATTGTTATCCCGGATGGCCGCTTTGATCAGCCCTTTGGCCTGAGCCGGGGTTGATGGGGTCACCACCTTCAGTCCCGGTACATGGCATAACCAGGCTTCCAGGCTCTGACTGTGCTGAGCCGCACCACCAGCGCCGGAACCGGCTGGCAATCGCAATACCATCGGCACCTGGGACTGGCCGCCAAACATGTAGCGCATTTTAGCGCCCTGATTCACCAGAGCATCCAAACCCAGGGTGATAAAGTCCATAAACATAATCTCGCAAACCGGGCGCAAGCCGGTGGTTGCCGCCCCCACGGCGGTTCCGACAATCGCCCCTTCAGAAATCGGGGTATCCAGAATTCGCTCTTCACCAAACTCTTCCAATAAACCTTTCGAGACTCCAAAGGCGCCACCATAAACACCAATATCTTCACCTAAAAAAATGACATCCCGATCCAAACGCATTTCTTCGGTTATCCCCAGACGGATGGCATCGCGGTAGGTCATTTTTGTCATATCATTTGTTTTCATTCTTCAACCTCTCACGCATATACATCTGCTAAAATTGTATCAAGCTGCGGTGATGGACTTTTTTTAGCAAACTCCACCGCCTGTTCAATGGAAATAATGGCTTCATTTTCCATTTTTTGAATCTGCTTTTCGGTAAAGATCCGATTTTCCCGGAGGTACTCTTTCATCTTCAACAGCGGATCTTTTTTTCGCCATTCCTTTACTTCCTGTTCTTCCCGATAAAGCTGTTTATCACTTTTGGAATGGCCACTGAAGCGATAGGTTTTAGCTTCAATCAGCACCGGCCCCTTCCCGGCTCTGGCATAGCGCAACGCTTTCGTAACGGTATTATAAACATCGAGAAAATCGTTACCGTCAATGGTGAGACCCGGAATGTTATAGGCTTCACTGCGGTCAGAAATATTCTCAACATTCATGTGGTTTTCAACCGGATTTGACATCCCGTATTGATTATTCTCGATGAAAAAAACCACCGGCAGCTTCCAGATCGAGGCCAGATTCAGGGATTCATGAAAACTGCCCGTATCGGTGGCACCGTCCCCGGCAAAGCACAATACAACCTTCCCAGTCTTCTGGTATTTCTGCGTCAGTGCCGCCCCACAGGACAGGCCAAAACCGCCACCAACCACACCATTGGCCCCCAGATTGCCATTTTCGACATCAGCGATGTGCATTGAACCGCCTTTGCCCTTGCAATAGCCGGTTTCTTTCCCCAGACATTCTGCCATCATCAGATTGACATCCAGGCCAAAGCCAATCGCCTGAGCGTGACCCCGATGACTCAGCGACACCAGATCGCCTTCTTCCAACGCCAGACAGGCCATCACCCCAGCAGCTTCCTGACCCATAGCCAGATGAACCGTACCATGAACCTGACCTTTTTCCTCCAGTTCCCCCAGCTTTTCTTCAAAAAATCGGGCCTGATTCATTTTATAATACATTCTTAATAGAAGTTCTTCTGATAATTCAATCATGGTTTCCTCCACATTTTCACTATTTATTTTTAAAAAGGTGAATAACCCTTAGCATTTTGTTTCATACTTTTCCATTATATCTTTTATTCCCCAATAAATAAAGAATGAAGCGAAAAACTGCATAAAATAACAGCATTTTTCACCTCATTCTTTATTTCTATTAATAAACTTTTAATTTTTTTGCCTGATCATTGGTTTTCGGCCATTCGTTTAATGATCGATTCAGCGATGGTTAAATCCTCCGGGGTGGTGATTTTGATATTGGTATAGTCACCAACCACGATTTTAACCGGAACCTTCAGCCATTCCACCAGAAAGGCATCATCTGTCCCGGATACGCCCGATTCAAGCGCTTTTTGATGGGCCTCTTTGATCAGATCGTAGTCAAAGGTTTGGGGGGTTTGGATTTCCACCAGATAATTTCGATCCGGGGTCGCTTCGACAAAGCCATCGTCACTTATCACCTTGATGGTGTTTTTGGCTGGCACCCCCACCACCGTCGCTCGATACTTAATAGTTTCTTCAATGCTCTTGCAAATGACCGACTCGCTGATCAGTGGCCTGGCGCCATCGTGGATCAGGACAATCCGGGTCTGCTGATTCACCGCCTTTAGTCCGGCATAAACCGACTCCTGCCGGGTCTCGCCGCCAGCCACTAATTTGATCTTGCTATAGGAATAAACCCCGATGACCTGATCCTGACACAGCTGCTGTTCTTCGGGATTGATGACCAGCACAATTTCGTCGATCAGCGAACATTTTTCAAAAACATCCAGGGTATGGGCTAAAACCGGTTTTCCGTTTAACTGCAGATACTGTTTGCTGACAGATGCCTTCATCCGCCGACCCAATCCAGCAGCAGGGATGATCACACTGGTTAACACGTTTTCCATATTTGCCACCTTATCATTCATTATTCACTTAACACGTTTAGTCACTGACAACCTCCCGGTTATGCCTGCGTTTTTGCCGACTGATGCTTTGTAATTTTTCTACAGTGCATTTAATACCTGCGCCACTTTCTGATTATCGGTTCTCAAAATTATTTCCCGTTGCTCAGGCGTCTCCAGACTTGATTCCAGGCTGATTTCCAACCTGGGTTCAAACGCTTCGTCCAAGACCAGATCCGGCCACTCCAGCAACAGCGTACACCCCTGACTGAGATAGTCATCAAAGCCCATCTCATAAAGCTCATCGGGATCCTGAAGCCGGTATAAATCAAAATGAAAAACCCGGGGCGGGTTGCCGTATTCATTGACAATGGTATAGGTAGGACTGGTCACCTCATCCAAAAGACCCATACCAGCTACAAAACCTTTTGAAAACAGGGTTTTTCCAGCGCCCATTCCACCCTGTAAAAAAATAATCAGGGGGAAGCGTATCGCTTCCCCCAACTGTTTAGCAAAATCATACGTATCCTGACTTGATTTTGAAATAATTCGTTTCTCCAACATCTTAATCAACCTTTTCTTCGGATCCCGTCTTTTCGTTGCTAAAATCAATGATCTCTTCGTCGCTGTTGTCATCAATAATTTCATAATCCACTTCAACGACATCCTGATTCTCAATCCGCTTATTCCCGGGGAGAACCACTGCCAGGAGAATATAGACAATGATGCTGAGGATTCCCGGCACGAATCGGAGCACAAAGGGCAACAGGAAAAGCCCTCTGAAGACCCAGGGTGAAATGTTGCAGTATTCGCCAAGACCAGCACAGACACCGGCCAGAATGGCCCTTTTTTTACTTTTCACTAATTGTTTTTTCATTATTATTCCATTCTTAAACGTTACTCTTGACGGTAGGTTGCCATAAACCGTTCCAGCCGATCCATGGTTTCAATCAGATCTTCAGGGTGTGGTAAAAAGACGATTCTGAAATGATCCGGGTGAGGCCAGTTAAAACCGGTACCCTGAACCATCAGGACATGTTCTTCTTTTAGAAAATCCAGGGCAAACTGGACATCACTGGTGATATTAAACATTTCGGTATCAATTTTAGGAAAGACATAAAATCCGGCCTTGGGTTTGACACAGGACAAGCCCGGAATCGCATTGATCCGCTTACAGACAATCTCCCGCTGTTCATAGAGCCGTCCGCCGGGCTTGAGCAGGTCATTCATGCTCTGATAGCCACCGAGTGAGGTCTGGATCGCATGCTGTCCCGGAACATTGGAGCACATTCGCATATTGGAAAGCATCTTGATGCCTTCGATATAGTCCTTTGCCCCCTCCTTATTGCCGGTTAAAATCATCCAACCGACCCGATAGCCAGGAATCCGATGGGATTTGGACAAGCCGTTGAGGGTTACCACCAATACATCTTCGGTGAGCGTTGACATCGGGATATGAACATTATCATCATAGAGAATCCGGTCATAAATTTCATCGGCAAAGATAATCAGATCATTTTCCACCGCCAGATCAACGATTCCCTCTAAAATTTCCCGGGGATAAAGGGCGCCAGTGGGATTATTGGGATTGATGACGACAATCCCCTTGGTATTGGGGGTAATCTTACTGGCAATATCCGAAAGGTTGGGATTCCAGTCGTCTTCTTCATCACAAGTATAATAGACCGCATTGCCACCCGACAGGTTGACGGCAGCCGACCACAGCGGGTAATCCGGTGCTGGCACCAGAATTTCGTCCCCGTTGTCCAAGAGCGCCTGCATACAAAAAAGAATCAGTTCGCTGACCCCATTACCCAGAAAAACATCATCGACCTTCAGATCCATCAGTCCCTTGGTCTGATAATGCTGAACCACGGCCTTTCGGGCCGAAAAAATGCCCTGGGAATTACAGTATCCTTCAGCGGTTTTCATGTTATATTTAATATCCTGAATAATTTCATCCGGGGCATTTAAATTAAAGGGGGCTGTATTGCCCGTATTGAGCATAATAATGTCAATGCCGTCCCGCTCCATGCGATCCGCCTCTTCGACCACCGGTCCTCTAATATCATAACAAACGTTGTCCAACTTCTTCGACTTTTTCACAGCTTTCATCACTACACTCAACTCCTTTAATATTAAATTTTAGATAAGATTCAGGATCCTGCAGACTACCGTACCGACCAATTGTTAATCTGTTGTTCGCTGCGGAATCGGACAGGCTATCGCCGTGTCCGCTCCGATGCGTACAACATGATATAAAATTGTCGGTACTGCTTCTGAGTTTGTTTACAGTCTCAAGACTATTCCAATGTATGGTCCTTTTTCATTTTTTCGATGATGTTGCGGTAGCCTTTGCCGTGTTTGAGGCAGCGGTTGACCCGGCTGATGGTGGCCGAACTGGCTCCGGTCAGTTTTTCGACATCAATAAAGGTTTTTCCCTGGGACAGCAAGTAGGCAATTTCAAAGCGGTGAGCCATGTCTTCGATTTCTTTGATGGTACACAGGTCTTCCAGTAACAGATTACAATCCTCTTCGGTTTCAAGGGCTAAAATCGCCTGGGCCAGGACTTTTCTTTTTGCATTTGCTTCCATGGAGATTCCTCTTTCATTTCTTGTTATTCATCTGGGATGATAAAGAAATTTTCTTCCTAAAAAATTTTATCCATTGACACTTAATCTTATCTTTAGTGTATAATATGTTATCATAACACATTGCTGTAAATAAATAAATTGAAAGGTTGAACTTTATGAAATTATATAATACCTTGACCCAGCAGAAAGAAACCTTTGTCCCGATTGAAGCGGGCAAGGTGCGTATGTATTCCTGCGGACCGACTGTTTACAACTATTTTCATATCGGCAACGCCCGTCCCTTCATTGTTTTTGACGTGCTCCGCCGATTTTTGGAATATACCGGCTATGAGGTCACCTTTATCCAGAATTTTACCGACGTCGATGACAAAATCATCAATCGCAGCCACGAAGAAGGGATTTCGCCGGGCGATGTTTCTGAAAAATACATCCAGGAATACTTCACCGATGCCGATGCCCTGGGCATCAAACGGGCCTCGGTCCATCCCAAGGTTAGCGAGCACATGCCGGAAATCATTGACATGATCAAAACCCTGGAAGAAAAGGGACTGGCCTATAACGTCGATGGCAATGTCTACTACCGTGTCGATGCCTTTAACGATTATGGTAAATTGTCCAAACAATCCATTGATGATTTAAAATCCGGTGCCCGAATTGACGTCAATGACGAAAAAGAAAGTCCTCTTGATTTTGCCCTCTGGAAAAAGAAAAAAGACGGCGAACCCTATTGGGAAAGTCCCTGGGGTCAGGGACGACCAGGCTGGCACATTGAATGTTCGGCGATGTCCAAAAAACATCTCGGTGAAACCATTGATATTCACGGCGGCGGCCAGGATCTGATCTTCCCCCACCACGAAAATGAAATTGCCCAATCGGAAGGCTGCTGCGGCAAACCCTTTGCCAACTATTGGGTCCACAATGGCTACATTAATATCGACAACGAGAAAATGTCCAAGTCCAAGGGCAACTTCTTCACCGTCCGGGATATTGCCAAAACCTTCGATCTGGAAGCGGTTCGGATGTTTTTACTGATGGCCCATTACCGCAGCCCGGTCAACTTCAGCGAACCGCTGCTAAAACAGGCCGCCAGTGCCCTGGAGCGTTTATATACCGCCAAATTCCAGATGGACTTCCTGCTTGAAAATGCCACTGCTAAGGCAGCCACCGAAGCCGAGCAGGTTTGGATTGATTCCCTGGCCAAATACAAAAACGATTTTATTGCTGCCATGGACGACGATATCAACACCGCCGATGCCATTGCCGTAATTTTTGAGCTGGTTCGGGATTTAAATTCCAACCTTGATGCCACTTCTTCCCAACCGGCAATCATGGCTGGCCAGAATACTTTTGCCGAACTCACCGGTGTTTTAGGGCTGGCGGTAAAAGAAAAAGAAACCAATCTGGATGAGGCGGTAGAAGATCTGATCGCCCAGCGCCAGGCCGCCCGTAAAGCCAAGGATTTTAAGCGGGCTGACGAAATCCGCGATGAACTGCTGGCAAAAGGCATTGTATTGGAGGATACCCGGGAAGGTGTTAAATGGAAAAAAGCCTGACCCTTACCCCCGAACCCACCGAAAATCTCAAAACTATAAAGGCCACCATCGAAAAAAGCTATACCATCGAACAGGCCGCTGCCATGAATCCCCTGGCTTTGGCCTATCTCGGCGATGGGATATATTCCGATATGATTCGAAAATATCTGCTTGGCTGTGGTCACCAGAACGCCAACTTCATGACCAAAACCTCCATCCACTATGTCCGGGCCAGTGCCCAGGCCCAAATCATCCGGGAACTGCTGCCAGAGCTTACCGAAGCCGAGCAGCGGATCTTTAAACGGGGCCGTAATACCGCCTCTCAGGTTCCCAAGAATGCCAACCCGTCTGACTACCGCTATGCCACCGGGTTTGAAACCCTGATTGGCTACCTTTTTCTTTGCGGTGAGACGGAGCGGATGAATGCCCTGATTGTTCAGAGCATTGCGATCATCAATCAAAGCCTCAACTAACAAAAGATCTGCATCAGGCCAATGCCTGATGCAGATCTTTTCGTTTTTACCTGGATTAGTTTTGTACGGTGACCGGAGCCGCCTCCCAGGTATCAAAGATGGTTCGCTGATACCACCGGAACATAAACAGTTCGTAAGCCAGACAAACGATTTCCGAGATGAAGAATCCATACCAGAGCCAGTCCAGACCGCCAGCCTGAGCCAGCAGGTAAGTAACCGGCAAGAGCACCACCATCTGGCGGATAAAGGAAGCAATCATACTGACATAAGCTTTCCCGATAGCCTGAAAACTGACACTGAGCATAATCGAAATTCCCGCCAACGGAAAAGCCAGACTGATGCTGCGCAGACAGTTCACCCCGATTTCCATCATTTCGGATGACGGATTAAAAGCCATCATAATCTGAGCCGGGAAAATCCAGAACAGTACTGTGCCTATGATCATGATCGAGAGGGCAGCAGTAATTGCGACCTTTAGGGTTTCATTGAACCGTTCCCGGTTTCTGGCCCCAAAATTAAAGCCGAAGATGGGCATGGCCCCCTGTCCCAATCCAAAGATGGGCATAAAGATGATCGATTGAATTTTAAAGTAAACACCGAAAACTGCCACCGCTGACATCCCAAATCCGGCCAGGATCAGATTGTATCCGGTAATCATCAACGAGGCCAATCCCTGCATAATCGCCGCTGGCAAGCCGACTTTAAAGATGTCCTTGACGATTTCTGTTTCATAGTGAAACACCTGATAGTCCAGTTTGAGATATGACTTTCCGCTTTTAAAGACAATCAACAGCATATAAACCATCCCCAAAAGCTGACCGATGACCGTGGCAATGGCCGCACCGGCTACCCCCAGGGCAGGGAAACCAAACCACCCGAAAATCATAATCGGATCCAGAATAATATTGGTCACCGCACCAATAATCTGGCCCACCATCGGTTGGATCATTTCACCGGTTCCCTGTAAGGTTGAAAAAGCAGCCTGAGTAATAAAACTACCAAAACAAAACACCGTAACAATCATCAAATAAGCGCGACCCTGAGCAATGATGTTGGCGTTATCGGTGAACAGACTGATAAACGCTTCCGCCGTAAAGAATCCCAGGATTCCCAACACGGCGGCGATTGAAACCGCCAATAGGAAACCATGCTCAGCCACGTTGGCCGCCTCGCTGTTTTTATTTTGACCCAGCCGCCTGGATATGGCTGAATTAATCCCAACTCCCAGGCCCACAAAGCAGGAGATAATAATCATCTGAATCGGAAACGCCAGAGAAACCGCCGTTAGCGCTTCTTCCCCGATTTGTGCCACAAAGATACTGTCGACAATATTATATAAAGCCTGAATCATCATCGAAATAATTGCTGGTATGGACATTGAAAAAAGTAGCTTGGGAATGGGAACGACGCCCAATTTGTTCCTTTTTTCTGTTTTTGTGTCTTTCATAGGGCACCTCCTCTGATTTTTTCTAACTATTGTATCAAAAAACCCGGATCCAAGGACAATGTCAGCCTCACACCCAGGTTCCATTTAAGATCTAATTACTTCTTCTTTTTAGAAATTTCTACTTTTACTTTACGTTCTTTGATTATTTTGCCGTTTAGTTTCTTTTCGACTTTTTTAGCTTGCTCTTCATCCACATCGACAAAGGTAAACTTGTCATACATGTCAATGTTACCCACTGCTGACGATGGAATTCCGCATTCACCGCAGATCGCTCCCAGAATATCCCGTTTTTGGGCATGATCCTTTTCACCGACACTGATAAACAACCGTTTGGTTTTTTCTGGGCCAGCCCGACGAGAACCACCATCTCTGGATCCGCCATCACGACGGCTGCGTCCATCCCGACCATCCCGGCGAGGACCACCATCATTCCGTCTGGGACGTCGTTCGACAGTATTAAGATCTTCAGCTTCTGACAGCGGTAACTGGGCCTGCAACAACACAGCAGCAATGGTTTCGGCCGTATATCCTTTTTCAACCAGTTCGTCAATAATTTTTAAATAGGTATCCAGACTGCCCTTTTCAGTACCTTTATCGGCCCGAATCTTAAAACGTTCGTGGAAATGGGCAATTTTAATATCATTGATGACTTCACTGGTAGGAATCAGATCCCGTTCGATACTTTTTTTAGTGTAATCGGTAATCTTCTTGAGTCTGAACTGATCTCTTGATCGTGCCAGGGTCAGGGAAATTCCGCTTTTTCCAGCCCGGCCGGTTCGACCAATTCGGTGCACATAGTATTCTTCATTATCCGGTACATCGTAATTAAAGACGATATCAACGTCATCCACATCAATACCCCGGGCCGCCACATCGGTTGCCACCAGGATATTTAGTTTACCGCGACTGAAATCTTTTAATACCGCCATTCGGGACATCTGGCGCATGTCACCATGAATCTTGTCGACTGAATAACCCAATTTTTTCAGATCATCGGTGATTTCATCGACATATTTTTTGGTGTTACAAAAAATAAGTGAACGCTGAGGTTTGTAAACATCCAGTAAACGGGTTAACGCTTCAAACTTATGGTGATCGCTGATATTGAAGTATTTCTGCTCAATGCTGGTTGCGACCATGGTTTTCGGCGAAATTTCGATCATTACCGGATCTTTCTGGTAAGTTTCAGCAATTTTTAAAATCGGTTTTGGCATCGTTGCTGAGAATAACACCGTCTGAATATCATGGTCAATTTCATCGAGAATCAGTTCGATATCTTCCCGGAATCCCATGTTTAACATTTCATCCGCTTCGTCCAGTACCACCATCGAAACATCACTCAGTTTCAGTGTTTTTCGACGCATATGATCCATTACCCGGCCGGGGGTGCCAACAACGATCTGAACCCCGGATTTAAGGTCTCTGATTTGACCTTCAATGGACGCCCCGCCGAAAATCGGCAGAACTTTTACGCCTTTCTGGTATTTTATTACTTTTCTAAACTCGTCTGAGACCTGTACTGCCAACTCACGGGTTGGGCATAGAACTAAAACTTGTACTTTCTTTATGGAAGGGTCAAGCTTTGTAATGGCTGGAATTGCAAAGGCAACAGTTTTTCCTGTTCCGGTTTGCGATTTTCCAATGAGGTCTCCTCCCATCATCAATTGTGGTATCGCTCGCTCCTGGATTTCGGTCATTTCTACAAAGCCCATTTCTTCGATGCCTTGCAGTAGTTGTTCATTAATTTCTAATTCTGTAAATTTCATTTAGTATCCTTTCTCGAATATATAACATCTTATTTTAAACCAAACGAAAGAATAAAGCAAGTTTGTTTTAGATCAATTAAGAAATGATGCTTCTGTTTCATGTGGTATTTGAATTATTTCCGGTTTTGCACCTTTGTATAAAATTTCTGGCCATCAAGTATACGAATAGTGTATAATATGGTCATACACATATCATGTGTTTATCTTATTCGTTCATACTGAGTTTATGAATATTTTTTGGAGGAAACACGATGTCTACTTTTGGTACCCGATTAAAACGACTACGCATTAATAAGGACATGACCCAGCAAGATTTTGCTGAGCATTTTGATTTAAACAAGAGCTCAATTTCCAAGTATGAGAAGGATAAAAACCTTCCTGAAAACCAGTTGCTGGTTGAAATTGCCGATTATTTTGATGTATCGGTTGATTATCTGCTTTGTCGGACTGACAATGCCACATCTCTCAATGATGCTAAACTCAAATCTGAGGGTTCATTAAACTCAGCTGAACAATTAGTTAAACCATTGGATATGAAAGACCTGCTGGGGCTGTTCGGATACGCCATGACCAGCGAAGAAGGCAAGCGGGAAATTCTCGATTTTATTAACTTCAAACACGAAGTTTTGCTCCAACATTACGCCAAAAAAGAATCCTAAAAAAGAAGCTGTTTTCGGACAGCTTCTTTTTTTATCAACTTAACCGATTGGTTCCATTTTTTCCAGGCTCTTAAGCCATTGGGTTGCATGAGCATCCGAGGGCATCCGCCAGTCACCCCGTGGCGAAAAGGAGACCGACCCGACCTTGGGTCCATCGGGGAGACAGTTTCGTTTAAACTGCTGGCCAAAGAAACGGTGATAAAAGTTTTTCAGCCACTTAAAAATGACTGCCTTTTGATAGACGCCGTCAAAGGCCTTGCAGGCCAGAAAATAGACTTTTTCCGGTGAAAAACCATGACGCACCATTTGATACATGAAGAAATCGTGAAGTTCGTATGGTCCCACGGTTTCTTCAGTTTTCTGGGCAATTTTTCCATCAGCATCCGGCGGCAGCAGTTCCGGAGAAACCGGGGTCGCCAGAACATCATAAAGAATTTTGCGAATGTCTGCTTCGGGCGAATGGTCGGCCACCCACTCCACCAGGTAGCGGATCAGGGTTTTTGGCACACTGGCATTGACACTGTACATCGACATATGGTCGCCATTATAGGTGGCCCAACCCAGTGCCAGTTCCGAAAGATCCCCGGTCCCAATAACAATTCCCCCCAGTTTATTGGAAAGATCCATCAGAATCTGGGTGCGTTCCCGAGCCTGGGAATTTTCGTAGGTGACGTTGTGAAGATCAATGGGGTGGCCGATATCCTTAAAGTGAGCGGTACAGGCCGCCACAATCGAAATTTCATGGAAACTGGCACCGAGACCCTTAATCAGGGCTACGGCATTGTCGTAGGTGCGGTCAGTGGTGCCAAAGCCCGGCATGGTGACGGCATGAATTTTTTCCCGGGGAATACCAAAGCGGTCACAAACAGAGACACAGACCAGCAGCGCCATGGTGGAGTCCAGTCCCCCGGAGATCCCCACCACCATCGGGGCGTTACCGATATGAGCCAGGCGGGTCGCCAAACCAATGGTTTGAATATTAAAGATTTCTTCACATCGTTCACTGCGACGGTTGGGATCTGCCGGAACAAAGGGCTGCGGGTTGACCTCCCGATCAAAATCATTGGTGCCCGAAGTTTCAAAGGTAATGGTTCGGTAAAAACGGTTATTAAGCAGATCCACCGAATCGCCAAAGCCATGCTGCATTTGGCGGTCATGATTGAGTGATTCCACATCAATATCGCAAATCAGCAATTCATTACCCAGGTTAAATTTGGGCAGTTCTTTAAGTAGTATCCCCCGTTCACAGATCATCGCATTACCACCGAAAACCAGATCACTGGTGGATTCCCCAAACCCTGCTGAGGCATAGAGATAAGCTGCATTGCAGCGTCCGGATTGGGAGCGGATCAGTTCCCTGCGATAATCACTTTTGCCCACCACCTCATTGCTGGCAGAGGGATTAAGAATCACCGTGGCACCAGCCAGAGCGTGAAAGCTGCCCGGTGAGATCGGCACCCATAGGTCTTCACAAATTTCGACGGCCACCACAAATTCTTCCCGATGAACATGCTTAAACAGCAAATCCGTCCCAATCGGAACCGCTTGGGAACCGATTGGAATTTCTGTCTGATTCAATGATTTTGCCGAAGCAAACCAACGTTTTTCATAAAACTCCTGATGATTGGGAATATAGGTTTTGGGCACAATCCCCAGAATTTTACCATCGTTTAGCAGCGCTGAACAATTGTACAAACTGCCATTAATGGCCAGGGGCAGACCCACCACCAGCAGCATTTTTTTTCCGTCTGACCATTGGCACAGGCTGTCCAGAGCCTTGACGGCGTTTTTCTGTAGCTCCCGCTGAAAAAACAGATCACCGCAGGTATAGCCGGTAATCCCTAACTCCGGAAACAACAGCACTTCCACGCCCTGATCCCAGGCCTTTTCTGCCAGACTAATCATTTGCCTGAGGTTATATTGGCAGTCTGCCAATTTAAGTTTGGGAACAGCGCAGGCTGTTCTAAAAAAACCATATTTATGCATTTAATTCACCTTGTATCTTTTTAATTTTCAACGTAACTGTTTGAATGACCTTCATTATATCCCCATTTCAGCTCCAAAACAATCATATTTTATTTTCCACAGCCTGTGTCTAATCAACTATTTTTTATTAACAATTGACCTGTTCATTGTTTTCCCATTACATTGGCGCTATTGGGGGGTTCTCCCAATAGTCAACAAGGTTATCCACATTGTCCACAGGTAAAACCAATGTTCTCCACAGCTTTATCCGAATCCTATCCACATTTTGTAAGTTATCCACAGTTTTTCTGTTAATATATCTTGTGTCTTCACCCATAAAAAAAATCAAGATCTGGGATCTTGATTTTTTTATCCACTATTTTTTTGTGGCTAAAGCAGCTTTGACGAAACTCTGAAACAGGGGATGCGGTTTGTTTGGTCGGGATTTAAACTCTGGATGAGCCTGAGTGGCCACAAACCAGGGATGATCCTTGATTTCAATCATCTCAACAAGCACCCGGTCAGGTGACATCCCTGAGAAAACCAGCCCTTTTTCTTCAAGTTGGGAAATGAAATCATCATTCACTTCATAGCGATGACGATGCCGTTCACTGATATTTTTCTCGCCATAGGCTTCCATAGCTTTGGAGCCTTCCAACAATTCGCAGGGGTATAATCCCAAACGCATGGTGCCGCCCATATCAATAATTTTTTTCTGCTCTTCCATCAGGTTAATCACCGGATAAGGCGTTTCCGGATCCAGTTCAATGCTGTGAGCTCCGGTAAGTCCGGCTACATTACGGGCAAACTCGATGACGGCTAACTGCAGACCCAAACATAGCCCTAAAAAAGGCACCTTATTTTCCCGGGCATACTGAATGGCGTGGATCTTGCCTTCCACCCCGCGGTGACCAAAACCGCCAGGAACAATGATGCCATCCAGATCTTTGAGCACCCGGTCAACATTTTCTTCATTGATGTCTTCGGAGTGAATCCACTTGATGACAACTTCAGAATTATTACCGATCCCACCGTGCCGCAGGGCTTCGGCTACCGATAAATAGGCGTCGTGAAGTTCCACATATTTTCCAACTAAGCCGATGGTTACCTTGTTTTCCAGACTTTTAGCCTTTTTGACCAGGTCTTTCCATTCGGTCAAATCCGGTTCTTTGCACTCGATATGGAGTTTTTCGCAAACTAATTCGGCCAGGCCTTCTTTTTCCAGCATTAAGGGTACTTCATAAAGTTCAGCGGCATCCATATTAACAACCACCGCTTTTTTATCGACATTACAGAACAGTGAAATTTTCCCCTTAAGGCCTTCTTCCACCTCTTTTTCGGAACGAAGCACAATAATATCCGGCTGAATCCCGATACTGCGGAGTTCTTTTACCGAATGCTGGGTTGGTTTTGTTTTCAGTTCACCAGCTTTTCCCAAAAAAGGCAGCAGGGTTACATGGATGTACAAAACATTTTCAGCCCCCAGATCGCCCTTGAATTGTCTGATCGCTTCCAGATAGGGCAGACTTTCAATATCCCCCACGGTTCCGCCGATTTCAGTAATGACGACATCGGGATGGCTATACTCCGTGACCCGCAGGATACCATCTTTAATTTCGTCGGTAATGTGGGGAATAACCTGAACCGTTCCGCCCAGGTAATCGCCGCGACGTTCTTTTGAGATAACATTCCAATATACTTTTCCGGTGGTGACATTGCTGTACTTGGACAGGTTTTCGTCGGTGAATCGCTCGTAGTGACCCAGATCCAAATCGGTTTCGGCGCCATCATCAGTCACAAAAACTTCCCCATGCTGATAAGGACTCATCGTTCCAGGATCAAAATTTAAATAAGGATCAAATTTCTGAATCGACACTTTAAGCCCTCTGGACTTAAGCAGCCGTCCCAATGAAGCACTCGTAATGCCCTTTCCTAAAGAAGATACTACACCACCAGTGACAAAAATATACTTTGTTTGCATTAATTTACCGACTCCTTTTTCTTTTACATTTTCGTATTATTTCAACAAAAAAATCACTGCAAAAAATGAGTTTTTTTTTTGCAGTGATGCAATTAACAATACTACTAGTTTAACAGTTTTTTTATAAAATACAATAATAATTTTGTTTTAACTATCAATTTTTTTATGATACCATTTTTTTCTTAAAGAATAAAGAAAAAAACACAAATAAAATGACACAGCGAACCCAATATTACAAAAATGTGAAATAATTCGTGAAAGCCGAAGTTTTTGCCGAAGTTTGGCTTTTTGACGGCGTAAATCACCCCGCCGATGGTATACATGACCCCACCGCCAACCAGCAGCACAAAACCCGGCCGAGGCAAAGCCTGATACAGCGGCCCTAACACAAATAGCGCAAACCACCCCAGAAAAATATAGAGACCGGTGCCCAGCCACCGGGGCATATTGATCCAGGCCACTTTAAGAATAATCCCGACTAGAGCCACCCCCCAGATTGCCACCATCATCGCTACCCGCATGGTTCCCGTTAAGCAAAGCAGACAAAATGGGGTATAGGTTCCCGCAATCAGAATAAAGATCATGGCATGATCCAGTTTTTTCAGATGCAGAATTTCTTCCTTACTGCCATATGATGCATGGTATCTAAAGCTGGTGCCATAGAGGCAGATCAGTCCCACTCCAAAAGCCAGTACCGAAATGAGTGTCAATGGGGTCAGATTATCCTTTGCAACAATTAAAATCAACATCGCAATAATGCCAAAGACGGATAATATTGCACCAATTAAATGGGTTAATGCATTCATCGGTTCTCTAAACTGATTCATATTTTGTCCTTTCTGTTACTCAATCATTCGCTTTTATCACTATACCATACTTTTAAAACTTTGTGAAATCAGGTCTCACACCACAAAAACACCTATTTCAATCATGCAAAGATCAAAACAGGTGTTTATCCAACCAAAATACTATTATCCTACCTGTTTCGAACCGTTACCTCATCAAAGTCATCGTGAGTGGTCATTTGACCGGGCGGAATAATACAAAAGCCCTCCTGCCACTGGCCGGTTACCAACTTTTCCAGTGGTGATATGCTCCCCTGATCGACCACCACTTCCAGTCCGATGAGTTCACCAATATCATTCACCCGGGGCAGCGAATTATCGACTGAGTAGGCGCCGGTATCGATCAGCATCAGGTTTTTATAGTTCCGAAACATAATGTCCATAACTTTCCTGGCCCGACTTTCGCCGTATTTTTCCCGGTTATGGGCAAACTCTTTATCCAGGGACTTTTCCCCCCGCAACCAGCCCTCAGTCAGAAAGTAAGTCGATGTTCGAATCCGCTCCAGATTATCTTTTTCTGAAAGCAGGATATCAATGCAATCCCCATAACGGGGAATAATCAACGTGGCCGTGTTGCTTTTTAACCCCAACAAGCCATTGCCGCAATTGCCATAGGCAAACAAGAGCTGATCATATTCCTCTTCAGCTTTGTCTATTTCTTCCTGAAGGGCATTTTTCAATCGTTCCGGAGAGTCATGGAGCAGATTGGACATCCAGACAGTCTCCAATTCTACGCCGTTTTTTTTCAATGCCAGTTCAACCTCATCCTTGATGGTTTCACAGGCAATTAATAATCGCTTCATTTATTTTTTACACCTTTTTTCTGTTCACGCTTTCAAGCGTATTATTTATGGACTATTTTTCTGCACTATTTCCAGTATAACCAAGAATCCCTGTTTTTCAAGAAAAAATTCAGATAAAATTTCCCCTCGATAATTTTTTGTCGACAACCGACTTTATGTTATAATAGCATCGTTAATTAATCTTAATATTAGGAGAAGAAAATGGATAAAAGTATGTTCCGAAAAGAAGTTCTGGCACGCCGCAAAGAAATTTATTGTGCCGATACCGATGCAAAAATTATCGAACAATTCCTGGATAGTGATCTTTATAAAAACGCCGACTGGATTATGGCCTATGTCAGCTTCGGCACCGAAATCTATACCCATGATTTTATCAAAAAAGCCCTGGCCGATGGTAAGCACATCGTGGTTCCCATCTGTAACATCGAAGATCATACCGTTACCCTGTCAGAGTTGATTAATTTTCCCGAAGATCTGGAAGAGGGCCACTATGGAATCCTCGAAGTTCGTGCCGAATGTATGCGAATTGTCGATCCTAAAAAAATTGATCTGGTGATGGTTCCCGGTTGTGCCTTCTCACCTTCTGGCCACCGGATGGGCTTTGGCGGCGGCTATTATGACCGTTTTCTGGAAACTGTCAGTGACGATTGTATCACCGTTGCGCTGATTCGTGAAGACTTTATTTTTGACAAAATTCCCATGGAAGAACATGACAAAAGCGTTCAATTCATGGTTACCGAAAAATGTGTCAATTGTTGTCCAATTCAGGAGGCCTAATTTAACATGAACGTTACCGAAGCCATCAGCTACATTGAAGCAACCCATAAGTTTGGCACCCGGTTAGGGCTGGACAGCATGAGACTCCTACTGAATGCCATGGACAACCCCCAGGATAAACTTAAATTTATACACATTGCCGGTACCAACGGCAAAGGATCCACTTCCACCATGATCGCCACCGTCTTAAAAACCGCCGGATACACTACCGGTCTGTTTACCTCTCCCTTTCTGGAAGCCTTTAATGAACGGATCCAGTTAAACAATGAACCGATTGATGATGACAGTCTGGTCGCCGCCACTACCTTTGTCAAGGAACGGATCGAAGTGCTACTGGAGCAAGGCGAACCCCACCCGACCGAATTTGAAATGGTGACCGCCGTTGGTCTTCAATACTTTTATGAAAAACAGGTGGACTTTGTTGTGCTTGAAGTTGGAATGGGTGGAAGGCTTGATGCCACCAACATCATCAAAGATCCATTGGCGGTAGTGATCATGGGGATCAGCAATGATCACACCGACTACCTGGGAAACACCCTGGCTGAAATTGCCTATGAAAAAGCTGCCATTATCAAAGAGGGCTCTGATGTCGTTGTCTATCCTCAGGATCCCGAAGCCCTAAAAGTCATTCTTGACTTTGCGGAGTCCAAAAATGCCAATACGGTTTTGGTTAACCCCGATGACATTTCAATTCTAAGCCATACCACCCACAATCAGACCCTGAAATATCGGGGTGATCATCTCTATCTGGATGGCTTCTCCTTAAAACTGCTGGGTGATCATCAATCCCTGAACTGCCTGACCGCGCTGGAAGTCATTGCCCTACTGATTCGCAAAGGCTATTCAATCAACTCCAGTCAGATAAAAAAAGCGCTGGCTAATGTTGTTTTTCCGGGGCGTTTTGAAATTTTTCGGGAAAATCCGGTGATCCTCATCGATGGTGCCCACAACAGTAATGGGATCCAGGCCTTTGTCAATAATATGAAGCAATATTTTCCCAACCGTACGATCAACCTGTTTTTCGGAATGCTGGAAGATAAGGACATCGAAGAATCCTTATCTTATCTGGTGCCCATCGCCAGCACCATTCACACCCTGACGCCTAACAGTGACCGGGCCATGCCAGCCGATAAAATGGCCGCATTAATCAGCACTAGCTATGGCAAAAGCGTCGATTTCTACGACAATATGGATGACGCCGTTAACAGCATTAACCTGACCAAAACAAACGAAGTCAATGTATTTGTGGGTTCCCTTTATATGATTGGTGAAGCCCGCACCCTGATCCGGAAAAATTTACTATCAAACTAAGTTTAAAATTTTCACAACATTAATTAAAAAGTAGGGGCGATCCGAGATCGCCAGTAAACGTGGGTGGTTATGCCATACGTAACTGGCGATCACGGATCGCCCCTACAATTTTTTATACGGTCACTCTTATTTTATTATTTCAGTGCGCAAGTTAGCAATCGAATCACCGCTGCTTTATCGGGAGCATGAAAGAGCTCATTGCGAATCACCGTGGCATGGGGAAGACCTTTGGTATAGGCCGCCAGATGTTTACGCATTTCCCGGAGTCCAGCCTCCTCGTTTTTTAGCAGCCCCAACAAATCAATGTGTTTAATGGCGACCTGGACCCGTTCTTCAGGCGTCGGTTTGGCGAGCACTTCGCCGGTATCTAAATAATGCTTAATTTCCCGAAAAACAAAGGGGTTACCAATGGCTGCCCGACCAACCATCAGCCCATCGACCCCGGTTAATTCAATGGCCTTTTGGGCCGCTTCACCACTGTTGATATCGCCGTTTAAGATGATCGGAATCCCGGCATTTTTTTTGACCTCAGCAATAATCTCCCAATTGGCCAAACCGGAGTAATAGGCTTCCCGGGTGCGGCCATGGATCGTTAGGGCCGCCGCCCCAGCAGCTTCCACCCCCTCGGCGATTGCCCGGATATTGATGCTCTGATCATCCCAGCCAATACGGGTTTTGACAATCAGCGGCTTCTGGGAGGCCTCTGCCAATGCACTAACTACCGCAAAAAACAACTCCGGTGTTTTTAACAGGGCTGAGCCTTCGCCATTTTTGGTAATCTTGGGGGCCGGGCAACCGGCGTTAAAATCCAAAAAGGCATAATCGGTGGCATTAATATAATCCCTGACGACCTGTGCCAGAATATCCGGATCGGAGCCAAACAGTTGGATTCCCGCCGGTGCTTCCTGCTCACAGGTCAGCATTAAATCAGCCGTCTTGTGATCCTTATAGTATAGACCCTTGCCGCTGATCATTTCTGAAAATACCACTCCAGCCCCAAACTCTTTGGCCATCAGCCGAAACGGCAGGTTGGTGTAGCCAGCCATTGGCCCCAAAAAAAGAGGGGTTTCAATTGAAACATCCCCAATTTTCAGAACGCTATTTTTTTGTTCACATGCAGATTTTGTTTTCATCGTTAATCCTGTTTACCGGAAATTCTTATCATGGATAATCTTTAGCCCTTTAAGGGACAATTGCGGATCATAAACATTGATGGATTTTGTTTCCTGGTAAAACAGACGGCCATACCCGCCGGTTGCCACCACCTTCATATCCTTAACGCCAGTCTCTTTTTTAATCTGTTCAATGATATACTCTACCTGACCGATATAACCATAAACTAAACCCGCCTGCATACTGGTTACCGTATCTCGGGCCAATATTGACGACGGTTTTTTAATTTCGATATTGGGCAGCTTGGCGGCATTTTTCCACAGCGCATCAATGGAAATCTGAATCCCCGGGGTGGTCACCGCCGCCGCAAAAGCCCCTTCCCTGGTAACATAATCAAAGGTAGTGGCCGTTCCAAAGTCGGTGACGATTAATGGTCCGCCATAAATGCTATAGGCAGCTACCGCATCGACAATCCGGTCAGCTCCAACTTCCGATGGATCCGAGGTATTAATGGGCATTCCGGTTTTGATACCCGGCCCCACCACCATCGGTTCCACCCCGATATATTTTTTTATGCCATTGATCAGTGAGTACATGATGTTTGGCACTACTGACGCAATAATGACACTGCTAATTTTGTCCACCGATATTTCTGAATTTCTGAAGAAGGATTTGATCAGCACTCCATACTCATCCGAGGTTCGCGGTGTTTTGGTGACAAAGCGCCAGGAATAGGGGATTTCATCGCCGATCAGAACCGCCAGTTCTGTATTTGTATTTCCGACATCAATACCTAAAATCATGTTTCCTCCTAAAGATTGGTTTCCAGTTTTTTTGCAACCTTCTCGTTGAAGCGGGCTTTATCGACAATAAAACGCTGATGAATCGCTTCTCCAATTTTTTCCACGTTATCCCATGCATCGATATCAAAATTCAAGGCCCGTTTTTCAACCGATACCAGCGTCGCCTTAATCCGAATTTCGACTCCCACTGGTGAAGCTGCCAGATGTTTTAATTCGATGAGGGTTCCCACGGTGGTGCTGTTATCGGGTTGACTTGCTTCCACCCCTTCAAAGGCCGTATTTTCCATCCAGGCTACCAGTCGGGGCGTAGCCAGCACCGCTTCACCGCCGCTGCCTAAGGCCAGGGCAGTATCTTCTTTATTTACAAAAAATTTCTTTTCAAAACTGGTTCCAACTTTCAGTTCTTCCATTTCATCCTCCATGTCTTTTTGTCAAATTCAACTGATTTCATCGTTCATATTTTAAGCATCTTATCTTAAAAAAAGCCGTCATATG
Organism: Acetobacterium sp. UBA5834; assembly: GCF_002435675.1. Lineage (NCBI taxonomy): Bacteria > Bacillati > Bacillota > Clostridia > Eubacteriales > Eubacteriaceae > Acetobacterium > Acetobacterium sp. UBA5834. The sequence goes on from NZ_DJGY01000020.1 coordinate 26,645, forward strand.
AACGGCTTTTCTACGTGTTAATTATTCAATTTCAGCTTCGATCTCAACTTCTACCATTTTTTCTGATTCCGGCTGTTCTTCAAACAGCGCTTTGAATTCTTCACCAGTGACGGTTTTATCTCTCAGCAGGCGAGTGGCAATCTCTTCGAGCTTTTCCTGATGTGTTTCCAGAATCGAGCAGGCCCGTTCAAAAGCATTTTCCACAATCGTACGGATTTCCTTATCAATGACCGCCGCAACTTCCTCGCTGTAATTGCGGGAACGTCCCAGATCCCGACCCAGAAAGACTTCGCCGCTGTCAGAATGTCCAAAAGTCATTGGCCCCAGATGCTCACTCATTCCCCATTCTGTTACCATGCTTCTGGCAATCTTGGTCGCTCGTTCAATATCATTGCTGGCGCCGGTGCAAATATCATCCAGAGCGATTTTTTCAGCCGCCCGTCCACCCAGCAGACCGCAGATATTTTCCAGCAACTTACTTTTACTCATATGCTGTCGATCATCATCCGGCAGTGACAAGGTATAACCAGCTGCCATACCCCGGGGAATAATCGATATTTCATGTACCGAGTCACAATTGGGTAAAAGATGCATCACGATCGCATGTCCGGCTTCGTGATAAGCTGTGATGTGTAAATCATCCTCGTTGATCACTTTGCTTTTCTTTTCAGGACCGGCGATCACCCGTTTGATGGCTTCTTCCAACTCGACCATGGTAATCAATTTACCACTATGTCTGGCTGTCAGAAGAGCAGCCTCATTCATCAGGTTTTCCAGATCTGCCCCGGTGAAGCCCGGTGTCCCTTTGGCAATGGTAGCCAGATCGACCTCAGGTGCCAGGGGTTTATCTTTTTTATGGACATTGAGAATTTCTTCCCGACCTTTTACATCCGGTACACCAACAGTTACCTGGCGGTCAAAACGCCCTGGTCTCAGTAAGGCTGGGTCAAGAATATCCGGACGGTTTGTAGCGGCAATAATGATAATGCCTTCGTTGATACCAAAACCATCCATTTCGACCAGCAATTGGTTCAGGGTTTGCTCCCGTTCGTCATGTCCGCCACCCAGACCAGCGCCACGATGTCGACCAACCGCATCAATTTCATCAATAAAAATGATACAGGGGGCGTTTTTCTTGGCATTTTCAAAAAGATCCCGAACTCGGGACGCTCCGACCCCAACAAACATCTCGACAAAATCCGAACCACTGATGGTGAAAAACGGCACTGCCGCTTCACCGGCCACCGCTCTGGCCAGAAGGGTTTTCCCGGTACCCGGAGGTCCAACTAATAAAATCCCTTTGGGAATCCGGGCGCCCAATTTCCGGTAGCGATCCGGAGCTTTCAAGAAATCAACAACTTCTTCCAACTCTTCTTTTTCCTCATCGGCACCGGCGACGTTTTTAAAGGTCACCTTGGTTTCCCCTTCAACGTGAAGTTTTGCCCGACTTTTACCAAAGGACATTACCTTCCCGCCACCACCACCAGCCTGTTGGCTGAAGACAAGAAAAAATACCACCATTAAAACAATCAACACCACTGATGGAATTAACGAAATCCACCAGGAATCCTGCTGCTTGGTAATGGTTACCTTCACATCGTTTTCTAAAATATACGGTGTTACCTGTTCGTCTATTACATATTGCGGTACCACTGCCTCAAATTCTTCGCCACTTCTTAGAATGCCGGTGACATTTGAGTTGTTTATTTCCAGTTCTGCTACCTGATTATTCTCCAATTCAGTCAGCAGTTCACTATAAACAATCGTTTTAACCTCTTCTTTCATGGGGTTTAAAAAGGTTACAGCGACAATAATGATCAATAGAATTACTAAATAAAACCCAATCATCTTAAGGTATTTATTCAAAAAACATCACTCCTCTCACGTTCAAATTGTACTTTTTTCCGCTATGCTTATTCATATACTTCTCGTTTTAAAATCCCGATAAAGGGAAGATTCCGGTATTTTTGAGCATAATCCAATCCGTATCCAACTACAAATTCGTTGGGTATTTCAAAGCCGATATAATCAGCAATAACCCGCTGTTCCCGACGCTCCGGCTTATCCAGTAGCGAACAGACCTTCACATCCGCGGCCCCCAGACTTTCAAAGCGATTTAATAAATATTTCAGGGTATTGCCGGTATCAACGATATCTTCAACCAACAAAATACTCCGGCCTTTGACATCCATCGATAGGTCCGCTTCCAGTTCAACGACTCCAGAGCTCCGGGCTTCAGCGCCATAGCTGGAGGCCTTTAAAAAATCAATCTCCAATGGAATCGGGATCTTTCTAATCAAATCGGCCATAAAAACCGATGATCCTTTTAAAATGCCAATCAAGATGGGATACTTCCCCCGGTAATCTGCGGTAATCTTTTCTCCAAGTTCTGCGACACGCTTTTCCAATGCCTTTTCATCAACCAAAATTTCCTGAATATCGGCTATCACATTTTTCTCCTAACATAAGGTATGTTACCCTAATTATTTTTTTTGTATCATCATTGGCCAAAAATCGTTGATTGATGGCATAGCCCAAAATCCATAAGACCTCGTTATCTACCACCAATAGCGGAATCTCATTTCTGCGATTGCGATCGATTTTTTTGTCAATAAAATACTTCTTAATGGATTTTTTCCCCAGTAAACCGGGAGGATAAAAATAGTCTCCTGACTGACGGCTACGCAAAACCAATATGCCTTTTATTTTATCATAATCAAAATATTTTTCACAATGATTTTCCACTTCTTTCGAAAAAAAACACCTTTTATTTTTAAATTCAGCCGGAGTAACCAGTTTCGTCTCGACGATCAGATGCTCTTTAGCAAAGAGGTAGGTTTTGTTTACCAGAATCCGTTTGGGTGTTATCATGACATCTAATTGCACTTCTTTTTCAGACACCATTACTCGATCATAACGGCGGCTAACGTGAATGTCATGCGGGAAGTGGATTTCCCAGATCGTTTTGTCGCTCTTTAATAAACTATAAAATGCAGTGATATGATTGTACTCAATTTCCTTTAAACTACCCTTAAATCTAAAAATAGCCCGCCGTAAAATTTCTTTCTGAACCACCGGTTCCTCACCCAACCACACGTCACGATTAATAACTACCCGGTTTATTTCAGAACCCAAAATCCGATCTTCAATCAGATCCACATATTTCTCAAAAAACGCTTCATATTCATAGGCAATTTTTGTAAATTCATTAAAATGGACTTCCGCCCGGGGATTGATTTCTAAAACCATCGGCATAATATCCAAACGGATTTTATTGCGGGTATAGTCACGCTGAAAGTTAGTGGCATCAGTTCGAAAAGCCAGTTTATGGGTTTTGCAATACTCCAGAATTTCTTTTTTCTCCAGACACAGAAATGGCCGGATATATAAATTGTCCCGACTGGACTTTATGCCTGAAACGCCCTTGACTCCAGTACCGCGAATCAACCGCATCAGCATTGTTTCCGCCTGATCGTTGATATGATGGCCCATCGCGATCCGATTATAACCATGCTCTGCAGCGATGACACTAAAAAAGCCGTAACGTTCTTTCCGCCCCGCTTCTTCTACTGATATTTTCTCGATCTGGGATATTTGCCGGATATTTCGTTGTCGCGAAAAGAAGGGGATGTTCCGCGCTCGACAAAATTCTTTTACAAACTCCTCGTCGGCATCAGCGGCGGCTCCCCGAAGACCGTGGTGAAGATGCGCCACACCGAGGGTTATTTCAAATTGGTTGGCATATTTGTCCAAAAAATACAATAAAGCCAGCGAATCTGCTCCACCGGATACGCCGATGAGAACATGATCGCCAGCCTCTAAAATTCCCTGTTCTTCAATGTATTGAATTACTTTTTTCTCCATGGTTTCACCACTTCAATAAAATTCTCGTTTCTAATTTTTTAACAAAAATAGATAAAAAAAATGGTGGTCGCAACAGGGCTCGAACCTGTGACCCCCTGCTTGTAAGGCAGGTGCTCTCCCAGCTGAGCTATGCGACCACGAAATAATCTGGAAACTATTCGGTTGTGATGATACAAATTAATTGGTGACCCCTAGGGGACTCGAACCCCTGTTACCGCCGTGAAAGGGCGGTGTCTTAACCGCTTGACCAAGGGGCCACTGATTTATTTTTTTTATGGTAGCGGCGAACGGAGTCGAACCGCTGACACTACGGGTATGAACCGTATGCTCTAGCCAACTGAGCTACGCCGCCATGAAAAAAAGGATTTGTATATTTGGTTGCGGGAGCAGGATTTGAACCTACGACCTCCGGGTTATGAGCCCGACGAGCTACCAAGCTGCTCCATCCCGCGATGTGAGTAATTGAGCAAGTTTATCAAGTGACCATTTTAAAAAGTGGTGCCGAGGACCGGAATCGAACCGGTACGGTCGAAAGGACCGCAGGATTTTAAGTCCTGTGCGTCTGCCAGTTCCGCCACCCCGGCACTTTTTCGTCCGTCCCCTTGCTCAAGGGACAAGTGTTATTATACGCCCATCCATAGACAATGTCAAGCTTTTTTAAAAAAAATATTTCTATTTATTTTCCATGACAAAATGGCGGTATGCTGCGCCTTCGAGGTTATCATAATCACAGACGGTAAAAACAGTTTCCCCAGTGATTTTAAAAATATTCAAAAGTAAAAAAGCCCCGGCTAAAATAATATCAGCCCGTTTGGCTTCCAGCCCCACCATATTTTGTCGCTCCTTGATGGTTTTACTGGCTAAACTATCAATCATACGTTCCAGCTCATCTTTAGTAATGGTACTCTGATGAACCATTTCACTGCAATAGGTCTTCAGTTCCTGTTTGATCGTTGATAAACTGGTGGCCGTTCCACCAATACCAATGAGTTTATAGGGTTTGGTCGGCAAAAATCCATGTGTCTTTTTTTCAAACTCGGCATAAATTTTCTCATTCATCCGCTCCAATTCCTGAAAGGTTGGTGGATCAGAAAAAATAAATTCTTCGGTACAGCGAACACAGCCCAGATTAATACTCATCATTCTTTTTATTTCATTATCTTCGCCATAAATAAATTCGGTACTACCGCCACCAATGTCAAAAATCAGAATTTTTTCTTCAAAGCACTGAGACACCCCAACAAAACCAAGCTCTGCTTCAGCTTCACCAGAAATCACCTCAATTTCGAATCCCAGTTTTTCTTTAACTGCCTCAAGATAGGCCGCTGTATTATCGGCGTCCCGCATGGCACTGGTACCAAACAAATAAAACGCTTCCACCCCATAATCGGCGGCGATATTTTTGTACTCTTCCAGGGCTTCCATATTTCTTTTTTCGGCATCGGGATGAAGCCGTCCGGTTTGATTGACTCCCTGGCCCATCCGGGTATAACGAACCGATTTGTTGACCCGCACCAGTTTTCCCTGGTCATTTCGAAAAATCAACATCCGGGTGGAATTGGTACCTATATCAATCACCGCCAGATGGCGTTTTTTTTCTTTTCGTTCAATCAAATCAAGTTCACTACCATCTAAATTACTGTTGCATTTATTGTTCAACTGTTTGCCCATCGCTTTCTGCAGCATCTTTCTGGGTTTCCACAATGACGATGGTTTCATCCGGATAATATAAACCTAGATATCGCCGTGCAAAATTCTCCACATAATTCTTGCTGCCCATCTGTTTAACCTGTTCATCTAATTGATTACTTCTTATTTTTTCATTTTCGATTTCTTGGCTAATTTGGATCTTTTGCTGATCCAACTCATAGATTTTTATGGCATTGGCCAGATAGATGTAGACGGTAAACAAAATTGTCCCGATAATTGCCAGGGCAATGATGATTCGACGTCTGATCAGGTTTCTCGTTTTTTCATTCATCTTCGCTTCTTCATTTCCGGCAGGCCTGCCCTACAATTCCCGATACATATCTCCTGCTTTATCTTTAGGAGCATGTTCCAGGCATTCAAGAACCTCCACCTTTTGTTCTCCGTCACCATAACGGATGGTAATAATATCTCCGGGTTTCACCTGGTCACCCGGTTTAGCCACCTTGTCGTTAATGGATATCCGCCCGCCGTCACAGGCGTCTTTTCCCACGGTTCGACGTTTAATAATTCTGGCGTTTTTTAAATATTTATCAATTCTCATGTAGTCCTCATTATTCTAAATCAAAAAGCTTAAAACTAAAACCACTGATAAAACAAAAAGCCAGAGCATCGCCCCGGCTTCTGTAACTTTGCTTACTTATTTACTTCATCCTTAAAGCCTTTACCCGCTTTAAAGCCAGGGGCTTTAGAGGCTGCTATTTCGATGGGCTCTTTTGTTCGTGGGTTAAGACCTGTACGTGCTGCACGTTCTCTAACCTCAAAGGTTCCAAAACCTACTAATGACACCTTGTCTCCATTTTTCAAGGTATCTACCACTGTGTCCAAAAAAGCACCTAATGCTTTTTCTGAATCTTTTTTTGATAAACCCGACTTTTCTGCCATTTGGGCAATTAATTCTGATTTGTTCATTTTTTCCTCCATCTGATAGTTTCCAGTATTCTATTGTAATATTATAAGCGTGTTCACCAGCAAATTACAAGTTTTTTTTGCTTTTTTCGGCTTTTTCCACTATTAAAGCCCTTTTGACCGATTCCAGGCCTCATCTAATTCCTCAAAAGTATAGTCATTTAGTGATTTATTCTCTTGACTGGCAACTTCTTCCATTTTTCCAAAGCGCGCAATGAATTTTTCTGTCGCCTTTCTTAATACCAGTTCGGGCTGTAATTTGAGTAATCGGGATACATTAACCACTGAAAAAAGCAGATCTCCCAGTTCTTCAGCAACCTTTTGGGGATCATTTTCCGCCATTGCTGCTCTTAGTTCAAGTGTTTCCTCATCGATTTTTTCCAGGGCAGCCGTTGGCTCCGGCCAATCGAAGCCGACTTTAGCCGCCTTCTTCTGAACCTTATAGGCCTCCATTAAAGCCGGCAGAGCTTTGGGAATTTTTTTCATTTCGGATGCCAGTCCGGGATTTTCCTGCGCAGCTATCGACTCGCCCTTTTCCAGCCGTTTAATGGCATCCCAGTTGGTTTCGACCTGATCCGGATTAAAGCTGGCCTTGTCGATAAAAACATGGGGATGGCGCCGGATCATTTTTTCATTGATTCCAGAAATCACCTGGTTGATGTTAAAACGACCGGCCTCACTGGCAATTTCAGCATGGAAGACAATCTGAAACAAAACATCGCCCAACTCTTCCGCCAGATTATCCCAGTCCTGATTATCGATGGCTTCCAGTACCTCATAACTCTCTTCCAGCAGATAGCTTCTCAAGCTTTCATGCGTCTGGCTGCGATCCCATGAACAGCCTTCCTTTGCCCGCAGTGCTTTCATCAGCTCGACGGTGCCCTGAAATCCCTGATAGACATCAATTTCGGCAGGAATGAACAGGCTGGTCAAATGATTGATGTCATCGATGCGATCAAGTTCATAAAGGTAAACTTCCATTGATTTTTCAGCCCCGGGAATCCCGGAGTTAATCAACAAAACTACCCTTTTTTCCGGGTCATAGATTTCCATTAATTGAAGTTTCAACTCTGAAGCCATATGTCGATCGTACACCTGGGTCACTAAGGTGCCAATTCGAGGATCAGGAGGATTTTTGAATAAATCAAAGGCATCAATGATTTTTAGCCCATTGATCGGATCCGCTTCCAGACTGTTGAGCGTCACGTCGACAAAACTCACCCCGGGATAAATCCGATAACTAATGCCAGCAGCTTTGGCTGCAACGATCAATTTCTCAACGGTTTTTTCACCAAACAGCGGGTTTCCGGGAACTGCATAAACCAATTTTTCATTTGTCTTGGCAGTCTCAATCAGAGTCGCAACGATTTGATCATAAACCGCTTCAAACGAGTTTTCCTGCTCATAATAACAGTCAAAACTTTGGTAAGTGATGGCTTCCTGCCGAATAAAATCCATCACCGGATGGATCGTTGTTCTAAAAAAATTAGGACTTGCGTCTTTTAATAACGTTAATGTTTCCAGGGTGATCTGGCCGGGACTACCCGGGCCTAATCCAACAATATCAATATGATGCATGTGTTTGTTTCCTTTCTTGATCGGTTATTGATGTCTGATCCGCCTTTTTTTACGACCGGGCACCAATCGCTCGAGCCAATGAAAAAAGCGAAGCAGGGTGCGACTTCCCGGCAATACACTGATTTCGTCTGCCGTTATACCTTTGATTAAAACCAGCACAAAGGAGTAAATAAAGACACCAATGGATACCGCAATGATAATCCCCATAAATCCACCCAGCAGGGCTGCAATTCCCTTGTAGACAAAAAACACGGCAATTCCCATCACGATGGCAGCAACCAATGGTTTTAAGGCAGTGTGGATAAAATCCACCTTGATATGGGTGTAACGCTTAACCGAGGCGTAGTTGGCCGCTGTCAGATAAATAAAGGTAATCATGCTGCTGATGACAATCCCCTGAATATTGAAAAAGGGAATCGACAAAAATATCCAGCCGGTGATAAAGCGGATAATAATGGCCACCCCCAGATTGATCAGCGGAATGCGAAACCGGTCGATGGATTGAAGGATGCTCTGAAAGGTATTGGAAAGCATCATAAAAATCGTTGCATAGGAAAAGGTGCATAAAATAAAGCCCCCATAAGGTGATCCCGGAAAAAGCAGATCAAAAATGCCGTAGGATAGCACCGACAAACCAATACAGGAGGGAAAAGCGACCAACAGAATGACCCGGATCGCCAACACAATTTTTTGATTCATGGCTTTGCGGTCCCGCATCGCAAAGGATTCCGAAATCGCCGGGATCATTGCTACTGCCAGATTACCGCTAATAATCAGCGGAATGGTAATCAATATTTCAGCATTGGTAAAATCACCAAACATCATTGTGGCGGTAACCTCATCAATACCAGCAACCGCCAAGCGGGATACGTAGATAAACGAATCAACCGTCGAAAACATCGCGACCAGGGCCGATGTCAAGGTCACCGGAATCGAGATGATCACCAGCCGTTTCAGCAGGGCCCGGTTGGAACGCTGCCGTTTTTTGGTTCTTGTTTTAAGCAGCCGTTTATTTTTTGTTGCAAAATTGTAGTACAGATACGCTAAAAAAATAGCCGCCACCAGACCACCGGCAGTCGCCCCAAAAACCGCTCCACCGACGCCAAGGCCAATGCCAAATTGACCCACAAAAACCCAACATAGCAAAACACCCAGAAAAACCCGGACAATCTGCTCAAGAATCTGGGAAACAGCGGTCGGAGTCATGATCTGGAATCCCTGAAAAAAGCCTCGAAAGGCCGATACAAAAGCGATAAACAAAGGCGCCAGAGCAATGGCCACTAAAGCCGGATAGCTTTCTGCCGTCCAGTTTGCCGTTTCGATAATCCATTCCGCTCCAAAAAATAAAAATAAACTCGATAACGTCCCCAAAACTGTCAGAATCAGGATCGACAGCTTAAATACCCGATGGGCGGTGGCATATTCATTTTGAGCAATGCTCTCAGACACCATTTTAGAGATGGCCACCGGAAAGCCCACCGTCGAAACCATCAACAGCAGGTTATAGATACTGGTGACATTTCCGTAAATCCCATTTCCATAGCTACCTACCATCTGGTACAGGGGAATCTTAAAAAAGAGGCCCAGCAGCCGCGATAAGATCCCTGCCGCAACCAGGATACTGGCACCCTTTAAGTAATTTGATGTTCGCTCAGACATAGATAAACCTCTTTTTTTACAGTGTTGCAAACACCCAATGGCGTTTTGCAGATTGTTTTTTATTATATCTTATCAACTATTCATACACAACCAAAAAGCACTGAAACTCAGTGCTTTTTGTGGGTTATGCTTAGATGATACTAGATTTTATTTTCATATACTTTGACATTTAATTCAGTTTTTAACTCTTCCAGATAAGCGTCAGCCGGAGTAACAATGTCGTTAATTTTTACTTTGAATTTGTTCATCAACTTGGTTTTAAGCTTATCAAATTCTTCCGTAACTTTTTCGCTTTTTAATGTTTCGGTTATTTCTTCTTTTTTATCTTCCAGACTCGGAGTTTCTCCATCTTTTTTATCATAGACATAAATGACATGGTAACCATAGTCGGTTTTAACTGGCTCGCTGACGGTATTGACATCCATACCAAAGGCGGCATCTGAGAACTCAGATACCATGGTTGACTTGGTAAACGCCCCCAGATCGGCAGCTTCCTGAATTCCCTCGGTGGTCTGGTATTTAGCCATAATCGCATCAAATTCTTCGACCGTTTTAGCATTTTTGGCTTCAGCGTAAACCTGATCCGCCAAGGCTTGCTCGCTGGCTAAAATATGTTTGGCGGAAACGGTGCTGGTATCGTAGGAAGCTTTGTTTTCATCGTAGTATTTTTTGATTTCGCCATCCGTCACTTTTACAGTACTTTCCAGATCTGCCTGTACTGCTTTAGAAACGGCTGATGCCGTGGCATCCTGTTTCATAAATTCTTTAAATTGAGCAATGGTCAAGAATTTTGTATCGAGAAACTGTTGCAGTGCTTCGTCCCCTGGCAACAGATAATTGATAAACGCTTCCTGGGTAGTCACATAGCTATCAATATTTGTCTGATCCGTTGTCAGTTTCTTTTCTTCGGCATACTGAGCCAGCGCTTTTTGTTCGGCAATGGTGTTAAAGATGGTTTCATTGGTTGTTTTCATGGTTTCATCATCAGTTTTAAGGGCCTGTTGCGTCTGATAATAGGTCAGTAATTCCTCGTTGGCCAACCGATAATTATAAACATCTTTTTTTACTTCATCCTTACCAACGGTTCCAACAACTGTATTTAGCTCTTTACTGGGGTCCGCCTTTAAGGTGTTGTTATAATTGGTTTCCATGGTGTTGGCATAGCTGTAATCCAACAGGAATTTATTTAAAAATGCCTCGAAAGAAGCGGCATCCGTGTTATACGTTTCTAAAACAGCGGCATATTTTTCTTCGCCCAGGGTTGTTTTTAGTGATTCCAGCATACTGGTTGCATTGGCCGCGATCCCGGTTTCATCGACGGTCACCCCATCTTTTTTGGCTTTGGCGGTGAGGGTTTCAACCCGTACCAAATCGTCCAGGATATCTTTTTTCAACTGGGTCAGCTCTTTATCGGTGGGGAATGTCATACCACTGGCATCAAAATACATCTGGTAATATGCCATGTAGTTGTTAAAATTCTCTTTTAACAAGGGGGTACCATCAATAACGGCGATCTCCACCTTCTTATCCTGTTCAGGATTTACCTTAACCAAACTGCAACCTCCGGCAAAAAGACTGACACTGATAACACCAGTCAGCAACAAAGCCAGAATACGAGATTTCTTCATTTTTGTTGTTCTCCTCTTCTTTTATTAATATCATATCATTAAGACCTTGCCCAGTTTAACACACGACAACTGGACTTTACCTTAATTCTTTGCCGGAACCAGTTGGCCCAGAAATTCACCCAGGGCTTTGAGATAGGTCTGGTCCCGCTCATGTTTTAATACGATCCGCCAACGGATCTGATCGCCTTTACCGGCATTAAACTTAATATTATAGCGATTAAACAGTTCCTTCATCAGTTCCGGATCAGGAATGGGTATTTCTCTGGCACTGTCAAAGGTGAATAACACTGAATTGCCGCGCTCCCGGATTTCAGTCATTCCCAGCATTCGGCCCAGGTGTTTAATCATTGCCAGTGACATCAAGTTATAAACCCCATCCGGAATTTCCCCAAAGCGATCCAACAGTTCATCTTCCAGTTCGTCATAATCTGCCTGGGATTTGACATATGACAGCTTCTTGTAGATATCATATTTTAATTCCTCATCCGCAATATATTTTTCAGGAATATAGCTGCTGACATTGAGGTTGATTAACAGTTCGCTGGCTGAGAAATCCATTTCTTTTCCCAACCGTTCGTGGATGGCCTGATCCAAAATCCGACAATAGAGTTCATAACCGATGGTGGCCAGATTACCGGACTGGGCTGCTCCCAGAATATTGCCGGCGCCTCTGATTTCCAGATCCCGAAGGGCGATTTTAAAGCCCGAACCAAAAGCGGTAAAGTCTTTGATGGCTTTTAAGCGTTTCTGGGAAATTTCCGAGAGCACCTTGGGCCGATGGGTCACATAGGTATAACCCTGAACATCCGATCGCCCGACCCGTCCCCGGAGCTGATATAATTGGGACAGCCCCATATAATCACCATTGTCAATAATCAGGGTATTGGCATTTTTTATATCCAGTCCCGATTCAATAATGGTGGTGGTCACCAGAACATCAAATTCCTGTTCTAAGAAATCAACCATAATGTCTTCCAGTTCCTGACCAGTCATCCGACCATGGGCCACGACAATTCGGGCTTCCGGAACCAGTTTTTGAATTTTTCTGGACACTTCAAAGATATCATGAATCCGGTTGTGAACAAAATAGACCTGACCCCGCCTGGCCAGTTCCCGTTCAATCGCATCTTTGATAATGGCTTCGTTGTATTCCATCACGTAGGTCAGAACTGGTCGACGGCCCGCCGGGGGCTCGTCGATAACGCTCATATCCCGAACCCCGATCATTGACATGTGCAGGGTCCTGGGAATCGGGGTGGCACTGAGGGTAAGGACGTCGACATTTTCTTTGAGTTGCTTGATCCGCTCCTTATGACCAACCCCAAAGCGTTGTTCCTCATCAACAACCAGTAAGCCCAGATCTTTAAAGATCACGTCTTTTGATAAAAGCCGGTGTGTACCGATGATCAGATCCACCTGACCGGCAGCCAGTTGTTTTAAGGTTTTATCCTGATCAGATTTTGACCGGAAGCGGCTGAGCAGGCCAATGCTGACTGGATATTTATTAAAGCGCTCCAGCGCCGTCTGGTAATGCTGCTGCGCTAAAATAGTGGTGGGCACCAGAAAAGCTACCTGCTTGCCCTCCATCACCGCCTTAAAGATCGCCCGCAAAGCGACCTCGGTTTTACCATAACCGACATCCCCGCAGAGCAGCCGATCCATCGGTCGGGGAGATTCCATATCTTCCTTGATTTCATCCACCGCCTGAAGCTGGTCGTTGGTTTCCTCATGGGGAAATGAATCTTCAAACTCCTGCTGCCAGCTGGAATCCGGACCAAAGGCATAGCCCTTTAAATTCTGGCGTTTGGCATATAATGCAATCAGCTCATCGGCCATTTCTTCAACAGCCGCTTTGACCCGGGATTTAGACTTGCTCCAGTCATTCGTCCCCAACTGGTTGATCTTCGGCTTTTTCTCGCCGGTTCCCACATAAACCTGGATGGCATCGAGCTGATCCACCGGACAGTAAAATTTGGCTTCATTGGCATATTCAATGACCAATAAATCTTTAATCGTCTCATCGATTTTTAATTGTTCAATCCCCCGGTAGACCCCGATGCCGTGGGTATCATGAACTACAAAGTCCCCTTGATTCAATTGGGTAAAGGAATCGATCTTACGCCCCTTTTGACGGCGGCGCTTTTTCCGCTGGGTCGATTCTTTGATGATTTCACTTTGATTGATACAAATCAGCTTTTCATTTGTCAATTCAAACCCGCCACTGATTTCGCCAGTGACCAGCTGAACTCCCGGCAGGGCCTGATTGGTAAAGCGGTGAATATCCGCATCCGTCAATATTTTTTTTAGCTTTTCGATACCCGCTTCATCCTGGGCCCGTAAATGAATGATCGCATCCTGTTTGAGCTTTTTTTGAACAAATTCAATAAATAGCGGCATTTGACCTAAAAACGCATCGTTTTCTTTGACCGCTAAATCCAGGCTTATTCCTTTTTTGCCCCGGGACGTAAATAAATGGAGCTTTAACTGCGCCTGGATCTCCAGCACTTTCTCAATTTTTGAAAAAGAATTAAATTTGTTTTTTTCTTCCGAAAACATCAACTGTTCGTCCATCAGGGTCTGAAAATCACTGTGCAACTTATTGACAAAAACGGTCTGGGCTTCCTTAATGCGGGGCGGCTCATCCCAGATCACCAGCGCAGCTCCCAGATAATCGGTGAGCATTCCCTCAGACTTGATAAAGGCAAAGAGCGTTTCGTCGTGGCTTCCCGGATCTTCGTTGAGCCGTTCAACCAGCGTCTGATAACCGGGAATATCACCATAATTTTTTTTAATCTGCTTTTGGGCTTTTACGCGCTCATCATCCGCCAGAATAATTTCCCGCCCCGGAAAAATCGTCACCTGATTACGCGAGTCGGTTGATAACTGGGTTTGGGGATCAAAGGTTCTAAGCGATTCAATGGTATCACCAAAAAAATCAATCCGGTAGGCTTCCCCACCGGTCGTGGAGAACACATCAATGATCCCGCCCCGGCGAGCAAACTGGCCCCGGGCCTCGACCTGGGATACTGACTCATACCCCAATTCATAGAGGCGCTTCGTCAATTCAACCGGATCCCAGCTGTCCTCCACTGCCAGGGAAAAACTCAGCTCTTTAAATCTCTCTCGGGGCATTTGTTTTTTTAACAATGTTTCTGCGCCCATCACCACCACAAAATGGTCATCAGATAATAACTTTTCGAATACCCGCAAACGCTGATGATTAATTTCCTGACTGTGGACATCAGCAAAATAATCATGAATTGGCTCGGCCGGGAAATAAAGCACCTGATCCCCGAGTAGTCTCTCCAGATTCTCAGCTGTCTTCTGGGCCTGATAATCGGTTGCCGTAACATAAAGAACTCGCCTTGACTGCTGGCTTACAATCAGCCCGGTCAGCACTTCTTTAAAGCTGTTGTTAACATTAGAAAGATTAATGATTTCTCCCGGGGTCAGGTTATTCAAAATGGTTTGGATCGTTTCACCCTTTAACAGGTTTTGATAAAGTAATTCCATACTCTCTTCTTTCATTTTAAAACACGGATAGCCCGGGTTTTAAACCCGGGCCCCTGTTTTGTATTCTTTTTCGCACGTCTAAGTCCTGCTCTTTTATCGTCTTTTACTCTGATATTTCCGGTACATTGGATTCTTTAGTCTTATCTTCTTTAGATCTTTCAGTCTTTTTTCGCACATTGATCTGGTTCATCGCCAGATCAACACCCTGCTTGACAAAAATATCCACCCCTTTGGCCGCTTCCAACACGGCGTTTTCCATGGCTGGAAATTCGCTTTTAGGAAAACGTCCCAACACATAGTGCACCAACTCCGAACCCAGTCGGGGGCGGCCGATGCCAATCCGGATGCGGGGAAAATCGGGATTGCCCAGATGCTGGATAATCGATCGCATCCCGTTATGGGTTCCGGCGCTACCCCGCTGGCGAATCCGTACATCCCCAATCGCCAGGTCGATATCATCATAGATCACCAGCAGATTCTCCAGCGGAATCTGATAAAAATTCATCAGCCCAGCCACGCAAAGTCCACTGTTATTCATGTAGGTAGTCGGCTTGGCCAGCATAATTTTATGCCCTGCTTCACGATAGACCCCGGTTAAGCCATGCTGTTCTTTCTTGGTGATGGCAATCCCTTTTTTATCACTGAGATAATCAAGGGTTTCAAAGCCGATATTATGCCGGGTTCCATCGTACTCTTTGCCAATGTTTCCCAATCCAACAATCAGATGCATTGCAAACCCTAAACGTATCTTCCCACAAAAAGCTTACTCAGTGATCGACCAAAATGGACATAGTCAATCGCCCGACCAAAAAGAGTTCCAGTGGATAAAATCTTTATCTTGTCGATCTGTTTTTCCTTGGGAATAATCAGGGTATTGAGGGTAACCAGTTCTTCAATAGCCGAATCCTGAATCCGCTGAATCGCCGGACCGGAAAACACCCCATGGCTGCAGGCCGCAAAGACCGAACTGGCGCCCAAATCAATCAGCGCATTAGCACCGGAGGTGATCGTTCCCGCTGTATCAATCATATCATCAATCATGATACAGTTTTTCCCTTTAACATCCCCAATAACATTCATAACTGCGGTTTCATTGGGACGGGGACGTTCCTTGTCGATGATCGCAAACGGGCAATTCAAACTTCTGGCCAGCTTTCTGGAACGCTTGACGCTGCCCACATCCGGGGAAACCACAACCATGTTTTCCAGTTTCTTTTCACGGTAATACTCTGTAATCAAAGCGCTACCGGACAAGTGATCCAGGGGAATATCAAAGAAACCCTGAATCTGGTTGGAGTGAAGATCCATGGTGATAACCCGGTCGGCTCCAGCGGTGGTTAACAGGTTTGCCACCAGTTTAGCTGTGATGGGATCCCGGGATTTAGCCTTCCGATCCTGTCGGGCATAACCATAATAAGGAATTACAGCATTAATTCGTCCGGCCGAAGCACGTTTCATGGAATCAATGAGAATCAGTAATTCCATCAGATTTTCATTTACTGGGGTTCCAGTCGACTGAATCACAAAAACATCGGCCCCCCGAACCGATTCAAAGACATTAACGCCGATTTCCCCGTCACTAAAGGAAACCACCTCAGCGTTACACAGCTGAACTTCTAAATATTCGGCAATTTCCTGTGCCAAAGCAATATTTGAGTTCCCAGCAATAATCTTAATTCCACTATACTTTCCATCCATGCGTTTCTTACCTCTTCTTAATTTTCTCAATTTTTCTATTATAAATGATGTGAACGGCTATTTTTTTAAATAGCCTACCTTGTTGACCTGTCGGGCTCTGGCAATCGCCAGACTATCTTCCGGAACATCGTCAGTGATGGTCGATCCGGCGGCGATATAGGCCCCCTCTTTTACCGTAACCGGGGCAATCAGATTCGTGTTACAGCCAACAAAGGCATCTTTTTCGACAACGGTTCGGTATTTTTTCTTGCCATCATAATTGACAAACACCGTCCCGCAGCCGAGGTTGACATTCTCACCAACATCCCCGTCCCCAATATAGGTCAGGTGAGAGGCTTTGGCGCCATCTGCCATGGTGGAATTCTTAACTTCCACAAAATCACCAACCTTGCAATGCTTACCAATCTGGCTTCCCGGCCGAATATATGCATATGGTCCAACGCTGGTGTACTCGTCAACGCTACTATCCAGTATTGTGGAATTCTGAATAGTAACATTATTCCCAATTTTTGCGTCAACTAACCGACTATTTGCACCAATAACACAATCTTTTCCAATTTTCGTCTGACCTTCCAGTATGACCCCGGGATAGAGCACCGTGTCCTGATCAACAATAACCCGAGCGCCAACATAGGTGGTGACCGGATCGATAAAGGTCACGCCCGTCTCCATCAGTTTATTATTGATCCGTTTTCGCATCACTGCTTCGGCTTCAGCCAGCTGTACCCGGGAATTAATGGCCTGGATGTCTTCGGGATCCGGCGTCACATAGGTGCCGGTGGTTTTTCCCATTCTCCGCAGGATTTCAATAACATCGGTGAGATAATACTCATCCTGAGCATTGTCGGTTTTTAGTTCTTTAAGCGCCAGAATCAAACTCTGGGCATCAAAACAATACATCCCGGAATTGATTTCTTTAATCTGTTTTTCAACCGGAGTCGCATCTTTTTCTTCTACAATTTTAAGCAGCTCCCCGGCACTGTTTTTGATCATCCGGCCATAGCCGCTGGGCTCTGCAAATTCTGCCGTCAACACCGTGGCGGCATAGCCACCGTTTTCATGGGCAGCAATCAGACCGGTCAGGGTTTCTGCTTGAATCAGTGGCGCATCGCCGACCAGCACAATCAGATTTCCCTGCAGTTCTTCAAAAAAAGGCAACGCCTGAATCACTGCATGTCCCGTACCCAATTGTTCCTGCTGGAAATAGGTGGCAATCTCCGGTGACAGGCTTGCTTTAACCTGTTCGGCTTGAAACCCAATAATTACGCCAATTTCTGAAATTCCTGAAGCCTTGCTGACCGCTATCACATAATCCAGAATATTCTCCCCACAAACCTGATGAAGTACCTTGGGCTTCTGGGAGCGCATCCGGGATCCTTCTCCGGCTGCCAAGATAATAACTCGTGAATGGTTCATATTATTCTCCAAACATTTATAATAATTAACAACAAAAAAAGGGAAACGCTTCCCCCTTTTTAACTTTTTTTGTTTAATTTTTATTCTTCTTCGTAATCTACTTCTAATTCAACTGCTGCTTCTTCTTCATTGGTTACTTGATTATCCTCTTCTATGGCCTTTTCGTAAGCGCGCAGGACACTTTCCTGCATTTCACGACGGGTACCCATGTTAATGGGATGTGCAATATCCTTGAATTCGCCGTCCGGCGTTTTTCGACTGGGCATTGCGATAAAAAATCCGCTTTGACCCTCAATTACCTTAATATCATGAACAACAAATTGGTCATCAAAAGTAACTGAGACAATCGCTCTCATTTTACCCTCTGGATACGTTTTCCGTACTCTTACGTCTGTTATTTCCATCTCGTAAGCCTCCCCTTTGAAATAAAGTCACATGTCTAGGTATATACTAACACAAATTCAACTATATTAAAACAAAAACCTTGAAATTTTTCCATTCTTACTTATTTTCTAAAAGGGTAAAAAAACAAATAATTTCTTTAATTTCAGGTACTGCCAATCGATTGAATTATAAAATGTGACATCATATTTATTTCAATTTTCAGCTTTCTAAATGCAGCGAAACCCGCAACCCCGATTCCAGGTTTTCATCATCCATCCAAATCAGTGGCGTGAACTGTTCAACCAGTTTTTCCGCCGGGGATCGGGTCACAAAAATAACACAGATTCCCATTACTTCAGCACCCACCTCTTCCATCAGGTTCATCATCCCTTTGGCGGTTCCGCCGCCTTTCATAAAATCGTCAATAACCAATACTTTCTTACCCTGCAGATCAATCCGGCGGCTGAGATACATGGTTTTGATTTTATTGGAGGAGCCGGAAATATAATTAACACTGGTGGTTGCCCCTTCAGTTACCCGGTTGGAACGACGGATCAGCCCCATCGGCACATTGAGATAATGGGCCGTTTCCATGGCTGCCGGAATACCTTTAGTTTCGGTGGTGACAACATACTCAATCCCCATTTGACCATATTTTGAGGCAATGATCCGGCCAATATTTTTAGAATAGCGGGGATTTGAGAGAATGTCGCTGTAATAAACAAACCCCCCCTGAATTTTTCGGGCTGGCGACTGAAGCTGGTCAGCTATTTCTTTGAGGATGCTGACCTCCTCTTCGCTGGTGACCTGAGGATGATAAACCACCCCGCCAGATGCTCCGGAATAGGTTTCGACATAACCGGTACCAGTCAGTTCAATGGCATTTTTGACAATCGCCACATCTTCGCAAACACTGGATTTACCAGCCTCCAGCAAGTCGGTAAAATAATTATAGCTGAATACCTCGTTGGGATGGTCTGACAATATTTTTGTGATAACACTGATTCTTTCATTTTTTTTCATTTTCCACCTATGAAGGATTCGATTAAAATCCGAACATTATTCTCAATATCTATAATATTATTCATATTTCCGCAAAAGTGCAAGTTTTTTTTAATCTTTACTCAGCGGAAACACCTATGTTATAATTCGATTTAAAGTGTTTTTCCTGATTTTGGATGATATTTCGATTATTTCGTTCCCGTCCTTAACCAACAAGCGAACACTTACAACTAATTCATTAAGAAATGTTTAAGATTTTATCACCAAATAAAGGAGCTGATTATTTGAAATCACAACTAGAAAACAAATTCAACCGACCCATCAATAAATTATTCTTCATTGGAATTGGCGGGAGCAGCATGAGTGGCCTGGCTACGATGGCTTTGTCCCAAGGTTTTTCCATTGAGGGTTCGGATATGATTGCTTCCTCCTATACTGAAAAACTAGAAGGTCTGGGCATCAAGGTCCATATCGGACACAGTTATGATAATATCCCCGCTGACACCGACTGTGTTGTTTATTCTGCGGCCATCCATGATGACAACCCGGATATGGTCAAAGCCACCGATTTGAATCTTCCCAAAATTGAACGTTCAAGTTTCCTGGGACTCTTTTCCCATATCTTTGATAAAACCATTGCGGTTTCCGGAACCCATGGCAAAACAACAACTTCCTCAATGGTTGCCTGTCTACTCCATCACGCCGGTCTGCGGCCCAGCCTGAGCATTGGCGGCAAACTTGATGAATTCGGCGGCAATGCCGTCATTGATGGCAAAGATTTTTTTGTAGTGGAGGCCTGTGAATATGTGGACAGCTTCCTGACAACGTCTCATTCCATTGGCATCATTACTAATATTGAAGAAGACCATCTGGATTACTTTAAGGACGGCATCAAACAAATCAAGGAGTCCTTTACTAAATTCGGTAAAATCCTGCCAGCTGATGGTCTGATGATTGCCTACGGCGATTCTCAGGATGTGCTGGACGTGGTGGCTGATTTAGCCTGTCCGGTGGTTACCTACGGTTTAAATAAAACCAACGACTGGTACCCTGCCAATATTGTTTATGATAAGGTCGGTAAGCCCAGTTTCGATGTCTATAAAAAGGGTGAATATTATGGTCACTATCAACTCATTATTCCCGGTGAGCATAATGTTCTTAACGCCCTTTCTGCCATTATTTGCGGGGATTTCCTCACCATTCCGTTGGAAACATCTGTTGCTGCTATGGCAAAATTCAGCGGTGCCAAGCGCCGTTTCGAATTCCGGGGGGAAGTCAACGGCATCAACGTTTATGAAGACTACGCCCATCACCCAACTGAACTAAAGGTGGTTGTGGATGCCTGTCTCAATTATCAGCACAACAAACTGTGGGTTGTTTTTCAACCGCATACCTATTCACGAACCTTCTTTTTCTTTGATGAGTTTGTCGATGCTTTTGCCAAAGCCGACTATGTCATTCTCAACGATATTTATTCCGACCGGGAAGGCAATGACTGGAACATCTATTCCGAAGATCTGCAAAAAGCCATTGAAGCAAAATATGGCATTCCGACTGTTACCATTTCGGCTTTTGAGGATATCGTCAAGCACCTGACTGACCACCTCTGCCCGAATGATCTGGTGCTGGTGGCCGGTTCCCAAACCATCAATCACGTCGCCTTTGATCTGGTGGATAAGTTAAAAGAGATTCATAATTCTTGACATTTCTTCCTAATAGGAGTATCCTAAAGAGAGTACTATTTTTACTTTAGGAGGCTTATATGGAACAGTATAATAATAAGGCCATCGCATCCATGGTTTTGGGAATCGTATCCCTGGTTTGTATCTTTTTGGGCTACTTTACCATTATTGGTATTGTCTGTGCCATTATCGGTTTGATCTTTGCCATCCAAATTCGCAAAGCCGGAGAGCTGGAAGGTTTTAAACCAAATGGCATGGCCACTGCCGGTTTAGTCCTCAACATCATCGGTCTGGGCTTGTGTGCACTGGCCTTTATTGCCTGTGTGGCCTGTGTCGGCATCATCGGTACGGCGGGTCTTTATTCCTGAGCATTAATTTTCTAAAAGGACGAGCATTCGTCCTTTTTTTATATCATGAGGGACGATTATGCATCCAATTATTCATTTCTTTAACGTTGCCATCCCTACCTTTGGCGTTTTATTTTTGCTGGGAACCGGCGCTGCGTTTTTATTGGGCGTCTACACCGCCCGAAAATATGGCATCACCACCATGGATGCGATGTTTTTCGGTCTCTTTGGGATCATCGGCGGCATCTCCGGGGCCAAAATACTCTACATTATTGTCGATTTACCCAACCTGCTCGCCAACCCCGAAACCGCCCTGATTCGCCTTGCTACCGGTGGTGCGGTGTTTTATGGGGGACTGATCGGCGGCATTCTGGGAGGCTATTTTTATACCCGTATTTATCATCTGCATACCATTCAATTTTTCGACATCGCCGTTCCCTGCCTGGCGCTGGCCCAGGCCTTTGGCCGGATCGGCTGTTTTTTCAATGGCTGCTGCTATGGGATTCCCTACGAGGGGATCGGAGCCGTTTACTATCCAGTGGGGGCTTATCCGCCATCGGGAATCGGTCTGTTCCCAGCCCAATTGTCAGAATCAGTCTTTCTATTTATTCTGACGCTGGTTCTTATCACCGTGCTGTGGAAAAGCAAGGTTCCTGGTCTGACCACTGGTGTTTACTTGCTCGCCTCAGGACTGTTTCGTTTTATCAATGAATTTTTTCGGGCCGATCCCCGAGGGGCCATCGGATTTCTCTCAACTTCTCAATTTATCAGCCTGCTCGTTATTGGTTTGGGCTTCTTATTTGTAATGAAGATCCCCCAGCAACTTTATGAAAAACAGATCAAACAATAGTTATTTAAATGACTTTAGGGTATAATGAGGATATTAGATTTTTAAGGAGGTTTTGTTATGCATATGTATGACGATTATCTGGGAGATATTTCTTCCCAGCCTGACAGTTTTATGGCAATTATGCCAGTTATTATGTCCGTTCTTGGTATTATTTTAGTCGTCAGTCTGGTGATCGGCCTGATCTGCTACGTTTTTAATTCCCTTGGTCTTTATACCATGGCCAAAAACCGAAATCTTGATAACCCCTGGCTGGCCTGGATTCCCTTAGCCAGCAACTACCTGATGGGCGAATTGATCAACGATGATGTTTCCATCAGTACCTGGCACATTCCTTATGCCAAGCTCTTTCTTCCGCTGATGGGGTTGGCTCTAACCGTGGTCATGACCATTCTGGGATTTATTCCCTATTTAGGGGCCTTTATGGGGATTTTATTATCCCTGGCTTTGAGTTTTTACTATTATGCTGCTCAATTCTGGCTTTACAGCATCTATGATAAGGATCACCGGGTGCTTTATCTGGTTCTCAGCATCATTTTCCCTTTCCTGGGACCGATTTTTGTTTTTATTATCCGCAATCGGGATGCCTACGATGAACGTCATCCCGAAGGAGTTATTGCTGAAACTTACGATTCCAAGTCAATCCTGGCTCTGACCCTGGGGATCTTCTCAATTGTCAGCTTTATCACCCTGATGGGCAGCGGTCTGCTCACCGGTGCTGTGGGCCTGATTTTTGGAATGATCGCCATGAAAGAACGAAAACTGCAGGGTCTGCCCACCGGCATGGCGATGGCTGGTTTGATTTGCTCCATCATCGGTATGGCCTTTACGGTGCTGATGATCTTTGCCTGCATTGCCTGTGTGGGACTCGGCGGCATGGGCATGCTGGGTGGTCTGATGAACGGGATGTATTACTAATCAAAACGGTTCGTTAACTTTCATTTCTTTATTACAGCGAGGTGAATATTCAATGTCGCAACAACAGTATGGTCTGGTTCTCAGTGGTGGCGGTGCCAAAGGCGCCTTTGAAATGGGCGTCTGGAAAGCCCTTAAAGAATGTGATTATTCTCTGGGGGCTGTCATCGGAACCTCGGTCGGGGCCCTGAATGCTGCTATGATTGCCCAGGATGATTATGACATTGCCATGGAATTCTGGTCCAATCTCACCATTAACCAGGTGCTTGATTTAAATGAAAAAATGACCAATACCTACGTTGATCAGTGGTCAAAAGAAAGCTTTGATGTTTTTCGCAATGGTTTTTTAACAGCGCTATTTTCAGACGGTTTGGATATTTCGCCACTGCGCCACAATCTGACCCGATTAATCTGTGAAGATGCCATCCGAAACTCACCGATTCGTTTCGGACTGGTCACGGTTGACATTACCAGTCTGAAACCACGGCAGTTGATGATTGACGATATTCCCCAGGGCCAGCTGATTGACTACCTGCTGGCCAGTGCTGCCCTGCCGATTTTTCAAAAACAAGAAATCGATGGTAAAACCTATCTCGATGGGGGATTCTTTGATAATGTCCCAATTAATTTTATGCTGGAACAGAATTTTTCTCAGATAATTTCAGTAGAATTCCCGGCTCCCGGGATGCGCAAATGGGTGCGGGATAATAATGCTGAGATCATTACGGTTAATAACTCCGAATTTCTTGGCGGGATCTTGAATTTTGATACCCGTCAGATTGAACAGAATATCCAACTCGGCTATCTGGATGCCATGAAAGTGTTTGGGGCACTCAATGGTAAGCACTATTATCTGAATACACAGAAAAGCAATACCTTTTTCAGAAAATTTATCGATACTTTGGGACAGCCGCTTTCAAATAAAAAACAGTTGCAAAAAATGCTGGTCTTACTTAACTTACCCGGTGCCGCCAGCCAACGTGACGTTTTGGACGCACTGGAAAATTTGTTAAAGAAAACATCGTTTAAAAATCAACCGCTTAGCCTTGGGATGCTGGAAATTACCGCAAAAAGCATGGGGGTACCCCGTCTGGAAAATTATTCCATTGATTTTTTCATCCAGGCTATTCTCAAAGAATTGAATCGCCTTCTGGATGAAAACCTCACCCTATTGGATAACCCCAAAATTATCGGAACTTTTTTAACCCCTTCTAATGGCAGTTATCTCCGCTACAATTTCATCACCTTTTATATCGTCTTTTTAAGCATCCGGGGTGATCTCAGTCCCGAGCGGATGTCGACCTTTTTGAGCAAATTTTCGCCGGATATTGCCCTCTCCATGATAACTATTTTCTACATCCATGAAATTATCAACCACTAAAAAAAGAGCTATCGCTCTTTGAGGTTGTCGATAAACTAC
>NZ_DJGY01000020.1:51263-53623 GCF_002435675.1 Acetobacterium sp. UBA5834
TGTCGGTACTGGGTTAGCTTTTTGACAGTCTGAAAGAGCTTTCGCTCTTTTTTTATGTACTAACGGCCGCAGCACTTTTTATATTTTTTTCCGGAACCACACGGACAGGGATCGTTGCGGCCCACCTTCACTTCGTTCACCACCGTTTTTGAACGCTTGTATTCTTTTTCCAGCTCAAGGCGTTCATCCTCGGTAAAAAAATTATTCCATTCTTCCAAAGTATAAAGCCACTCAGCTGGCACTGCCAGCATATTTTTATAAAGTTTGGCAAAATCAATTTCCAGTCTGATTTGCGAATCCAGTTCAATCGATTCCAGATCAATGGGGGTTATCAGACTTTCGCTGATTCCATCCAGAAAACCCATGTATTGGGGTGGAACCATCTTGCTCTCGTTAGCCAGATCTTCAAACCGGCCTTCAACGACTGTGATTTTCTCACCCAGAATCTTCTGGTAGAGGACTTTTTCCTCAGCACAGTATTTTTCCCAAAAGGCATTTTGCTCTTCCTGAGTATTGCAATTCTCTTCGATGTAGTTCTTCCACGCTTCGTATAAACTCATTCAATTTCTCCTCATAGTAATCTAAGCATATTATATCCCAAAAACACCAGGAGTTAAACCATTTTCTGCTAAACCCCGCAATTACTTCACCAGTTCGATGGTGACGGGATTTACAAACGGTGGCTCGCTCATACCGACCTGATTTTTGATGGTCAGTTTAATCGTCTGACCCTTCTCCGGCACAAAATCAAGGCTATCAAACCCCTGCATATTAACCCGGGCCTGATTAAAATTCTCATTATCCAACACCGTGACCAGCAGTTCTGTGTCACTGACTTCGTCAATGGTAGCAGTAAAGCTGATACTATCCGCCAGTTCATCGTTTGTTGCCTTGGAATTGCTGTTACAGCCAACCAATAGCCCCATTGCCACAATAACTACGATACATAATCCAATTCTTTTCTTCATTTTATCCTCCTATTGAACCCTTCTTTGTTCATCAGCATTCAGCCAACACCTGTAATTAAGTTAAAGCAGTTGTTGATAATAATCCCATTCCAGTTTACAATGATTATATGATCAATACATGCAGAAAGGAATAATAAATTGAAAACTAACAACCCTGACCAAGCCCAGATAAAAAGCAACCAACCTCAACACGATGAAGAATTGGTTCCCGTTTTGATACGCTATCTGAGTCTGACTTTAATCAGTGCGGCGATCATTAGTGTGTTATTAATTCTGATCCCCCTACCTATTTTAGAGGGCAACCCACTGATCAGCATTTTGTTTATATTTATACCCAATTTATTGGCTTTTATTATCATGTCCCGTCTCATTCGAAAAAAATTAAGCTATCTAAAGACGCTCCAAAAAGGATCTGAACGCGTTGCCGCAGCAAACTTTGAATCTTATATCCCGCTACAGGGAAATAATGAGCTCACTGACCTTGCCAATAATATCAATTTGATTCAAGATCTGTATGAGGCTAAATCCAAAGCTGAATCCTTGGCTAAAATGGAAAATCATCATATCATCACCTCTGTTTCCAATAAAATCCACGCTCCCTTGTCTGGTATCATCGGATATCTCGAACGCATTCAGAACCCTGATGAACATGACGTCTCAAAAAAGGAAGCTTATTTAAAGATTGCTCTGAAAAAAGCTTATCAGGTCATCAATTTTATCGACGATCTTTTTGAGCACGCCTTCACTGACAATGGCAAGGGCTACTATCAGTTTAAAGTCTATAACGGAAAACCCCTGATTCATCAATTACTGAGCGCTTCCACCAAGGCTCTAGAAGAAGCGGGCTATGAGGTGATCCAGGAAAACTGTATTGAACGGGATTTTTCTTTATGGGTTGATCTGGAACAGCTGCAACGGATTTTTGACTATCTGACTTCCAATATTATTAAGTACGCCGACCCCGATAAACCCATTGATTTTGGATTGATCCTCAATAAAAACGAACTCTGTCTGATTCTGCGTAATAAAACCATTAATAATCCCGCCGCTGTCGGCAAAAAAATCATTGATACTGAAGGTTCCAGTCTGGACTCCTGCCGAAAAATCATTACTCGCCATCAGGGCCGGATCGACTATTATCAGCTGAACCAACTATTTAAGGTCGAACTGATTCTGCCGATTCATCAGTAATCATCCAACTATTCAAGACTCTCATTCAGGGTCTTTTTTTATTGTCAAAAAGTCTTAAGAATTTGAGTAACTTGCTCTTCATAATTAACCATTATACTAAAAGTCATTGGTGATCATGTGTTTTGCTGTGGAAACAGTTGAAAACACTAAATAAAATTATAAAAAGTGCTTGACAATCATCACGATTCGTATTATTGTATT
>NZ_DJGY01000020.1:53633-120864 GCF_002435675.1 Acetobacterium sp. UBA5834
AATACAATAATACGAATCGTGATAGCGACGAACTCGTTTTCCAAATCCCAAACCAAGAAACAAAGAAGGAGAAGTTATGAAGAAAAAAGGAATTATTTTATGTGTTGTGCTCGGGGTAGCCCTATTGGTTGGCGGGGGTGCCTATGTTTATGCCAATTCTCAGCCCGCCCCGGCGGTTGCGGTTAAAACTACCCCCCTCTCCAAGGCCACCCTGCAAAACACAATCTCAGCCACGGGCGTGATTGAAAGCTACACCAAGGTCAAAGTAAATGATACCAGCAATGATAATATTGAAAAAATTTATGTTTCAGTTGGACAATGGGTGGCCAAAGACGATTGGTTATGTCAGCTCTATAACAAAGCCGATGACAGCTACAGCTATGTTAAAGCCACCACCAGCGGTACCATCACGGCCATGAACGCCGTTAAAGGAAACCCTGCCAATGGCGAACTGTTTACCATTGAGGACACCAATGATCTGAAAGTTCGCGGCAAGGTTAAAGAAGCCGATCTGAATCACATCCACGACAATATGCCAGTTCTGGTTAAAGCCGATGCCACCGGCGATAAGGTCTTCCCAGGAAATCTCTCTAAAATCGCCCCCACCGCCATTAAAAACGATGCTGCTGCGAATGCTGCCGCCACCAAGGCCGAATTTGAGGTTGAAGTTGATCTACCGGCTGACGTCACTGGACTAAAAATTGGGATGACCACCCGCTTAAGCATTGTCAGTGAAGAACGGGCCGATGTTTTCTGTGTTCCCTTCGAAGCGCTGGTAGTCAATGATGCCGGTCAGACTTCGATTTATATTGCCAAAGAAAACCCTGTTGAACAAGGCTCCTATACCGTTGAAGCGATTCCGGTCACCACCGGACTGGAAACCGATTCACTCATTGAAATCGCCGGCGATCAGCTCAGTGAAGGGCTGGCCATTATTTCCCAACCACAAACCGTATCACCGGGAATGGCTGTTTCTGTGGAAGCCGGGGTCTAAACAATGCGCAAGAAAATTATTGAAATGCGGGGGATTGTCAAAACCTATTATCAGGGAACTCCCAACGAGCTGGAAATTCTCCATGGCATTGATTTGGATGTTTATGAAGGCGAATTCTTATCGATTGTCGGCGCTTCCGGTTCCGGCAAATCCACTCTGATGAATATCCTCGGGGCTCTGGATCGCCCCACCAAAGGACACTATTATCTGGATCATCTACCGATGGAAAATGTCAAGGACGATGGCTTATCGCAAATCCGTAATAAAAAAATTGGCTTTGTCTTTCAGACCTTTAATCTGATCCCCCGTTCCACCGCCTTAAAAAACGTCGCTCTGCCAATGCTATACGGCGGGGTGCCCCGCAGTGAACGGTCGCGGCGGGCGGCGGATTTGCTGCAACTGGTGGAAATGAGTGGTCGTTCCCATCACCGCCCCAATGAATTATCCGGTGGTCAAAAACAGCGGGTGGCGATCGCCCGGGCGATGGCCAACGATCCGGCCATTATTCTGGCCGATGAACCGACTGGTGCCCTGGATAGCCATACCGGTCGTCTGGTTATGGACATCTTCCATCGACTCCATCAGGAACAAGGAAAAACCATTATTCTGATCACCCATAATGCCGAACTGGCTGAAGAAACCGAACGAACCATCCGTCTCCGGGATGGTTCGATCGTCGATAACCGTAAAAATAATCAATATCAATTGGGGGGCTCCTATGAATCTGTTTGAAAATATTCGACTGGCCCTGGAGGGCTTGCGGGCCAACAAGATGCGGGCACTGCTTACCATGCTGGGGATTATCATCGGGATTGCTTCGGTTATGGCCATCTCCACACTGGGTTCAGCCATGACCGGATCGGTCACCAAAACCATGGATAAGATCGGCGGCAAAAATATTATGGTTTCACTGTCGCCCAAAAATTACGATACCCAATCCACCTTGCAGGAAGACGATCTGATTACCCAGGAAGAACTGGATGCATTTCGAAACACCTATGCCGATCAGATCAAGGCCATCAGCTTTTCGACCGGGATGGGCTCGGGGAGGCTCAACAGTGGCTTCATCCATAAAGATGTCAGCATCACCGGCGCCAGCCCGGACTATGGTCTGGTTAACAATGTCAATCTGGTTCAGGGTCGTTTTATCAGCAACCGGGACATGGATGGGAACCGCAACGTCATCATCATTGATACGACGCTACGAAATAACCTGGTTGGTGTAGATGGCGACGTGATCGGTAAAGAAGTCCAGGTCGACACCAAGTCCACTAACGAAACCTATACGGTCATTGGCGTCTACGAAAAAATGGTGATTGACAATCCCTTGTTTTACATGGGTGACGATACCCGGGTCGAGTGCTTTATTCCCATCACGACCGCCAAATCACTGAATCCCGATACAGCCAACACGGTTGGTTATGAAAGCTTCACCATCATGGCCACTTCCAACACCGACTCCGCCGCCTTTGCTCAGACCACCAAAGATTATTTTATTAAGGGAATGAGTCCATTATCCGACTACACCATTGAGGCCCAAAGCCTGGAAGCCATTGCCAGTGAAGCCACCGGTATGCTCGGCACCTTATCCCTGGGTATCTCAGTAATTGCCGGTATCTCACTGCTGGTTGGCGGCATTGGGGTGATGAACATCATGCTGGTATCCGTCACCGAGCGAACCAAGGAAATCGGTATCCGCAAAGCTTTAGGAGCCCGTAATTCGGCGATCCGCAGTCAGTTTATCATCGAAGCGATGATTATCTGTCTAATCGGTGGAATCATTGGCGTTGGCCTCGGCTCCGTTTTGGGGATAACAGGCAGTACCCTGATGAAATTCCCATCAACACCACCTATTGGCCCAATGATCATTGCTCTTTGCTTCTCGATGGCCATCGGCGTCTTCTTTGGTTTTTATCCGGCCAATAAGGCCGCCAAACTGGATCCGATTGATGCGCTACGATATGAGTAGTTCCTCTGCTTTATCTGAATTGCGGATTTTTGCAAAATTGATCTGATAATTTTAAAAGCTTCACCCAAAGCTTCAATTCGAGCTATGGGTGAAGCTTTTATTTTTTGATCATTCGTTTTATGATCCTGACAGTATTTTTTTTAACCTAAGCCTCTCAAGCGCATTAATGATCTCATCCATCTCTTGATAATAAGCGGGAATCCTATGCCTTTTGATCATTTTTATTAACGCTTTTCCGTCTTCAGGGCTGTATTCTTCCCAGCCTTCATTGAGCGTTTCGCTTTCAATGATTCCTTCAATCACGATGCTTCCGTTTGGTCGCCGCTTAATAGTCTTCACCTGCCAGATAAAAACGGTGTCGGCGAAAAGGTATTCCGCCTTGCCGTCTGCGGCAAAGCTTGTCTCCTTGGCTGTCTCCACCTGCCAGTGGGACATGCGTGTCCTCAAGAGGTAATGAACGACCACGTCTTTTTCAAGCCGCACATAGCTACGCAAACGCATCTTTTTTGTATGCCAATAAATATACAACGACACACCCTTCACAAACACCAGGTTGATGAAGCACAGGAACGCAAATCCGACATCCCAGTAATATTTTGCCTCCGGGTTAACCCCAGTCTGCCAGATTCCGATCAGTATACCATCCACAGCAAACGACAGAAACAAAACCAGCAGCAGCCACGGAAGCCTTATGCGTCGATAGGCAACTGCGTCAAATTGGTATGTGTCCATGCTACTATCTTTTATCTGGTTGCATTTGACATCTAGTGTGGTCTCCATTTAATGGCCTCCGGTAAACCGGCTTTGGCGGCTTTGTTTATCCAGCGTCGGCCTTCTTCCTGATTTGGCGGTGTGCCGATGCCATAAAAAAGCAGTCGACCGGCACCAAACATCCCCCATTTGTCACCCAGCTCCGCTGACTTGCGATACCAGGCAAACGCCTGTTCTTCATCCTTTTCCACGCCATACCCGTTTTCATAGGCGTCGCCGATATTATACATGGCGCTGGCCTGTCCTTGGGCCGCCGCCTGGGTAAATAGATTAAATGCTGTTTTATAGTTTTGCCTGACACCACGCCCCTGGTGGCAGTAAAAGCCCAGTTTAAGCTGGGCATCACGGTGACCCTGCTCCGCTGCTTTTTCAAACCAGCAAGCCGCCTTTTTAAAATCAGGCGGTGTGACATCATATCCATAAATATAACCCAGCATGTACTGGCTATGGCTCGAGCCCTTTTGAGCGGCCTTGTGATAAAATTGCTGGGCTTTCTGCAGGTTTTTTTTAGTACCGTAGCCCCAATAATGGCAGTAAGCTGCCCATTCCCAGCCGAGGCTGTTATCCGCCTGCGCTGCCTGGTTAAAATATGAAAAAGCCTTTTGTCGATCCGGTGGGTTCGTACCGACGCCGTGTAAATGCATGGTTCCCAGTCGCACGAACGCATCCGTCTGTCCAAAATTTGCCGCTTTTTCAAAACAACTAACCGCTATCTCATAATTAAATAAGGTCTCATCATAGCCGTAAATCATCCCCATCATGTAATAGCTGTTATAAAGTCCATACTTGGCCGCTTTTTCATACCACCTCAAGGCTTCACACCTGTTTTTCAACACGCCTTTGCCTTCATACAAGCAGTACCCCACCAATTCCCAACCGCGGGGAACATCTTTCTTGGCGGCCTGGGTAAAATAGTTGAAAGCTTTTTCCTGATCCGGCATCATTTCTCCCGCACCGTCAAAGTACAAATTCCCGAGTTCAACCAGCGCCTGATCATCCCCTGCAGCCACCGCCAGCTCCAGGCTTTTTATGGCAAAATCTATCTCTGGTTTTTCAGACTTGTACAATGCAATGCCCAAACCAGTCATTAATTTTGCATCGACCATTTTGGCCGCCAGCAATAAATAATGAAGTGCTTTATTTGCATCTTTGGGCGTATGTTTTCCTTTGATCAAGCATTCAGCCAGTGCGATCTGGGCGCTACCGATGCCCTTGTCGGCCAGTTCTGTGAGAATTGACAGGCCTTTTTTACTGTCCTGCGGTGTGCCATCATTATCCAGATATCGTCGTGCGACACCAATAAGCGGGGCGTGTTCACCATACTCGAGCGCTTTTTTCGCCCAGACTTCGTTGCGCTCAATACCATATTCACTTTTCTGCGCAAGCTCAAAGACAGCTGCCCGAAATCCTTTTTTTGCGGCCTTTTCCATCCAGCCGATGGCTTTTGCATGATCGATCGCCCCAACAAGACCGGCACCATGTAGCCATCCCAGCAGATACTCTGCATAGCCTTCCTGCACCGCCATCCAGCGCTCATCTTCATCGAAGCATTCTATTACATGAGGAAAGTCCGCAGACAGCGACTCAGCGTTTTCATCAGTAACTTCTTTATGAACCGCCAATGTGAGCAACCGGTAGGCCTCAGCATAATCCGTTAGCCCATTGTCTTTATCAATATGCAAGCAAGCGGCAGCAATTTGGGCGGGTGCGTAGCCATGGTCCGCCGCACGAAGATACCAAAAAAGCGCCTTTTCGTTGTCCCTGTCAACACCAAGCGCATTTTGATAAAGAATTCCAAACAGATATTCCGCCTGTGGGTTTATGCTTCTAACGGCAACCTCAAGCGCCTGTTTCGCATCCTCGTATTGGCACTCTGAGAGATAGTCTTTTGCGAGCTCCAGATACGCTTCGCTTTCAATTGTGAGCTCGATTGAGCCTGAAGGTAGATGATTCCAGTTTTTCATTGCTTCGTTCCTTTGGTATTCTGATGGGATAAAATTATTTCTTTGTAATCGACTAGATTCATACTAATCAAAAAATTTAACGAGCGGCCTTAATCCCATCTAAAGATTTCTCATCATTTCATAGAGCTTTCGGGCAGTGTTTACATTTCGTACCGTCATTTTTTTATAAAGATCGGTGCCGACAATTTTGGTCAAGCTACTACGGGTGACATTTTTTCTTGCGACCGACCAGATAATGACACCAGTGGCCGATAAGGCGGTATCGATACCGGGTTTAACAGTCAATTTTTCCATTATTGCAGTTTCGTCCAAGCCACTTTCCAAAAACAGCACATCGCATTTCATGGAATCATCATTTTTCCAGTCAGCTGGCAAGATTTTCATTAAGCATTCAAAATCATTCAGACTGCGAATTAATACCGGAATATCCAGATCATACTCCTGATAAATTTCCTGACGCAATTTCTTTTCCAACACATCTTTGGTCTGGTGATCGACAAAAACTACATTGCCGGAATTAATATACGTCACCACCGATTCCAGACCTAAGCGAAGAAAGGTCTCTTTTAACTGTTTCATTCCGATTTTATTTTTTCCGCCCACGTTGATACCTCGTAATAAGGCAACATACACCATAATAATAGCATCTCCTTTTTATTGAGTCGCTTCGAATGGCTTTATTGTATCACTAAAGAGAAACAAATGATAGAAAAAAACGCCCAACAAACAGTCAGACGTTTAAAATCGCTATTCAAAAAAACACTTACACTCAAACTCTTAACCCCGTAAACAACCTGTGAAACTTTATTTATAAGACAGTGCCTAATAAATATAAAGTGTTCACATCTAGCTTAAACCTTCAGTAAAATATCATCACCCAAATAAGTCAGCAGTTTGAACGACATCATCAATGAAAATTTAATTTCACTATCTGCCAGTGACACTGCCATAATTTCCTCGATTTTTTTGATACGATATTTCATCGAATTGCGATGAATTTGAAAATACTGGGCGGTCTTGGTCACATTACCGTCGTTCTGCAGATGGATGATCAGATTATGGCAGTAATTTGTTTGGTACTTTTGATCGTAGTCCATTAAATCAGTTAATGCGCCACTGCAAAAGTCCTTTAAGCGGTTTTGATCCCCCGCCATTTCAAGCAAATAATAAAAGGCATACGCATCATAATAAAAAAGCTTCTGCTTGGGGTTGATGGCGACCCCCAATTCCAATGCTTTTATGGATTGATTGTAATGGTCTTTAAGCCCTGCCAACTCCGAAAAACAAGCGCTGACACCGGCATTCATCTGATTGCTGGTTAAGAATTCAGTCAGTTTACTTTTGGCAGTAGCCGAAAGGGCTTCTTTTCTGTCACATAGTAACAATACCGTAATTTTATTCTGATACAAAATAGATTTTTCAGTCCCCAGGATACGATTGATTATGCTTCTGATATAACTCAGCGACATTCTTTTTGCTGTGTTTAACTCCGGACTGACTGTGACCAGACAACAATATTTTTTTGCCTTTAAGCCTAGTTTGTTTCCCTGTTTTTTAATTGTTTCTGCTTTGATGATTTTTTCTTCAAGCATACCAACCAGAAAATGCTCAAACTCGCCAGCCAACTGACCACTCCGAATCGGCTCTTTTTGCAGCTCATTGGCTACGATTCGGGACAGCCATTGCAGGAGCTCAAAATCCATTTGCGTAAAGACTTTGTTGGACTCCACCACAGCAACATGGCCGATATTGTCTCCATTGATTGCAATTTTTGTAGCCATCCAGCGGGTCGGAGCATAATCAAAATGTTCAATACAGGGGCTTTCGCTGCTATAGAGCCTTTCAAATACACCGCTATCATTAAGTTTTTTGATCCGTTCATAGGCTGCAAATTCTTCTTCCGATTTGGCGGCCGGCCAGGACGGATCACCAACTACCGCATTTTTATTAAACGCCAGCACATTGTAGCCCATATCGCTGACAAACATCGGATTTCCCAGCACCTGATAGCCGATATCAATGATCTGCTGCAGACCCCCGCATGATAATAAAGCCTCGGTCAGTTTCGCTTTTTTTGCTTCGAAACGCCGTTTTTGTAAACAGTAGCCTCTAAGCTTATAATTTTCTTCCGGATCATCCCCAAAACTTTTCTCCCGAATTCGGTATGTATTTTTGCTGTCTTTACTATTTTTCATCTTTAACCTGCTTTAAACCGCATATTTTAGCTCATATTATACGCATTTAATGATAAAAATGCAAATTCATTCATTGTCATTTTGCAATAAATATACTTGATTTTTTTTGCTTTATTGACATTGTTTTAACTGATATTCCTGATAAAATTAATTTAAGTAAACGATTTACAAAAAGAAAGCAGGTTTAAAATGAATTCCAAATACGCAAAGATCTTCACCCCGATTAAAATTGGTAATATGATTGTAAAAAATCGGATCGAAACCGCTCCGGCGGCGCCGCGGTTGGCTTCCCCGGAAGGACTGGTGACCCCGGAGCTGATCGAGTGGACCCGGGCTCTGGCCAAGGGTGGCGCCGGAATTGTCACTGTCGGAATCTCCATGGTCACCCCGCCCTTTGGACACATGAACGGTTTTTGTGTGAACATCGGCGATGACAACGTGGTTCCCGGTTTAGCGGTTCTGGCCGACACGGTTCATCGTTATGGCGCCAAAGCCTCCATTGAACTGGCGGGGTTTGCGATGGGACACGACATGCCCGAAGAAGGACAATCCCCCATTGACATGATGTCCCAGGAAGAGATCACAAACTGGATTAACCTGTTTGCCAATGCCGCCGAGCGGGCCATGAAAGCTGGCATGGACATGGTACTGATCCACGGTGGCCATGGCATTCTCGTCAGTAATTTTTTCTCACCCCTCTTTAATCACCGCACCGATCAATATGGTGGCAGTATCGAAAACCGGGCCCGCTTTGCCTGTGAACTCTTCGATGCCATTCGCCGCAAGGTCGGCCATAAGCTGGCCATTGAATTTCGCCTGAGTGCCGCTGAACTGGTTCCCGGTGGTGTCGAACTGGACGAAACCATTGAATTCATTAAACTTATCCAGAACAAAATCGATCTGATTCATGTCTCCGCCGGGATGCTCCTGGATGACGAAATGGTGCCGATCACCACCCAACCGACCTATCTAAAACGTGGTTATAATGCCCATTACGCCGCCAGTATTAAAAAAACCCCAGGCATTCATGTTCCAGTCACCACCGTTGGTTCCATTGATCTGGATCTGGCAGCCGATATCATTGAAAACAACGAAGCCGATATGTGTGCGATGATCCGCACCGTTATTGCCGATCCCGATAGTGTCGATAAAGCCCGTACCGGGAATGAAGCAGAAATCCGTCCCTGTATCCGCTGTGTGCTGTGCCTGAATCGTACTCATGGTATGGAACCGCTGCGGGTAGCCTGTGCCGTTAACCCCCAGGCGGGCCGGGAATGTGAATTAAAAGATACCAACACCCTGGCGGATCACAAGAAAAAGGTGGTCATCATCGGCGGTGGTCCGGCCGGGATGGAAGCCGCCAGAACAGCCGGAGACCGGGGTCATGAGGTGGTTCTTTTTGAAAAAAACGACTGTCTCGGGGGGACGCTACGATTAGCGGTTGCTCCGGATTTCAAGGCTGATCTTAAAAGCTATCTGGCCTGGGCAATCCGCATGACCAGCCGTCATTCCAATGTTTCGCTGCGATTATCCACCACGGCGACCCCTGAAAACATTCTGGCCGAGTCTCCGGATGCCCTGATTATTGCTGTCGGTGCCGAAACCAATATTCCCGCCATTCCCGGTTTGGACGGAAGCGATGTGGTTTGGGTCGGTGATGTTGAATCCGGAGCGGTTTCTGTCGGGCAAAATGTCGTCATTGCCGGTGGTGGCTTAACCGGATGTGAAACCGCTTTGGATCTGGCCCGAAAAGGAAAACATGTCACGATTGTCGAAATGGTCAGTGAAAAGAAAATGCTTGAACCTTCACCAATTCCGATGACGGCTTTGCTGCAGCTGCTTAAAAAAGAAAATGTGACCATCCTGGCAGATCACAAACTGATTAAGGCCGGGGATCATACCGTTCTGATTGAAGGGAGTGCCGGTCAAAAAGAAATACCTTTTGATACCCTGATTCTTTCTCTGGGGGTCAAACCAAATCTGCCGGAAGTATCCAAATTTGCCGATCTGATTGATACGGTTATCTGTATCGGTGATTGCACCACCAGCCAGGGAACCCTTTATACCGCCACCACCGCCGGTTATAACGCCGGATTGGATATCTGATTACTGATTATCATTATTTCTTTTTTCGTTTCATAAAGCGTATCCGCACCTTCATCTCCGGACTAACCTGCCGCGATTCTATGATTTTCTGTAAGGCCTTATTATAGGTAAAGTCATCCAGATCGTTGGCCTTCAGATAAATCATCGTCATTTCCGGAAAAACTGTAAAACAGCTGGTTATGGCCCAGGCCACGGCCATTTTGACGTAGTAGTTGTCGCAGTCAATGGCATTGAAATTTCGAAACATCGGCTCCAGATATCGGTCTTCCACAAAATAAGTAATAAACATCACCACCCCAAAACGGATCTCATAAACTTCTTTTGACTGGAGGTAGGGTTGTAAAAACAGCCATACCTCCTCTTTATGTTTTTTTGTGAACTTCAGACCCGTACAGAAACTGTCACAAATTGACCAGTTGTCAATCTTGGGGATGAAGGATTTGATTAGTGCCAGCTGTTCATCCAGTTCCACGTCAAGATAACCAATTACCATTCCCTGGAGCAGAGTTTCTTCAAAGCTGTCATCCCGGGCGGTTTCCAGATAAGCCCGCCAGTCGGCTTTGGCAATCCGTTTGGCGATCTTCCTAAGCGCTGGCAGGCGTACCCCTAAGATCGTATCGGTTCCCGGTGTCAAACGACTGGAAAATTTTTGATATTTTTCTTCGGATAAAGCCACTAATTCATCTCTTAATTCTTTTTGATCCATGGTCTGCTCTCCCTGTTATTTCAGACAAAACAAAAGCCCTTTGCGCTGGCAATCGTGATTGCCAGCGCAAATAGGCTCCTGTTGTCATTTATTTTAATTTCATTGGTAAGCCCGCTACCAGTAAATAGGCTTCGTCGGCTCGACCGGCCACCAGCTGATTCATCCGTCCGGCAATGTCCCGGAAATAACTGCCCAGTTTGTAAGCTGGCACCAGGCCCAGACCGACCTCATTGGAAACCACAATCAGGGTTTTATCCTGACAAACATCCAGCAGCTTTTCGACTTCCAGCTTGATCGCCGCTTCAATTTCGCCGACCGTCTCCATTGAACACGTATCATAATCGACCGGAAAATCGAGCATATTATTAGTCGTCATCACGGTCAGGCAATCAAAAAGGACGACCCTGGCTTGCTTAAAAATGGGATTCTCGGCAATTGTCTGAAAATCCTTATATTGTTCAATCGTGCCCCAATGATTCGGCCGCTGCGCCTGATGTTTGGCAATCCGGTCTTTCATGCCATCATCAAAGGCAATCGCCGTGGCAATATAAGCCACGGGCTGGCCTGATTCCCGGGCTAAATTTTCGGCATAGGTACTCTTGCCGCTGCGGGCCCCGCCGGTGACAAATATTAACTGTCCCATTACTCATTCCTCCAGTTTTTAAGAAAAGTCAACAGCTTGGTATTCTCTGCTTCTTTTTTGATCGCAATCCGAAAATAGGAGTCGTCAAGACCCATAAAATCTTCACAGGTACGCAGCGACATGCCTTCTTTTTCCAGGGCAATCTGCAGCTCTGCCACCGTGCCCTGTAACAGTCGGCAGAGATGAAAATCAGTCCCGCTTTGATAAACCTTGATGGTGTTAATCTGGCTCAAGGCTTCAAAAACCCGGTGGCGTTCCTTCTGAATATAGGTTTTGGTTTTGGCCGCATAGTCTTTTTCGTCATATACCCCGATCGCTGCAATCAAACCCAGGGCATTGATGGTCCAGGGCTCTTTGAAGCTTTCCATCTTCTTAATCATCGACGGTGTTCCGACCCCATGACCAATGCGGAGCCCTGGCAGCGCATAAAACTTTGTCAACGATTTGAGAATAAAGACTGACTGCTTTGCTTCTTTAACCAATGCCAGACTGCTACTTTGCTCAGAAAAATCCAGAAAGGACTCATCCAGAAACCAGCTGATTTCTGGCGTTGAATGCTCTAACATTGCTCTGATAAAGTCACTGCTATAAACCCGACCAGTGGGATTATTGGGATTGCAGATAAAGACTGCCTGGGGCTCTTCTTTTTTAATCACTGACACTAATACTTCCGGGTCAATGGTAAACTGGTCTTTCTCTGATAAAACATGATGAGTGACCTCCCAACCGTAAAGCTTCAAGGCCCGTTCATATTCATTAAAGGTAGGCTGCACAATCAGTGCCTTTCCTGGCCCGATGCTGCGGGCAAAAAGATAGATCAGCTCGATGGCGCCATTGCCAAGAATAATATTTTCAGGCAGTACCGCCAGATCAGCGGCAATCTTTTTTATCGCCGATACCCCAGTGATCTCCGGATATTTTACCAGCTCATCAATGCCAGCAATCAGTTTTTCCCGGATGCCCTGGGGTATTCCCAGAGGATTGATGTTGACACTGAAATCCAGCATTTTTTTATTCTCGCCCTGATATCCGCCGTGTTTATTCATCGTGACGCTCCCATAATTTTAGTTTCGCTGCTTTTACCAATTGTCTTATAAAGAAAAGATAATCACCGCCATCAAGGTGGCAAAAACCATCAGGACAACCTCACTGCCGTACATGATCGTGATGGTTTCCCGGATATCGAGAATTTCCAGTGGGCTTTTGGGGTCACCGATAGTCGGCTTTTCCAGCACCTGTCCAAAATACTGATTGGTGCCGCCCAACTGAATACCTAAAAGTCCGGCCACCACCGATTCGGGGTGGGCCGAGTTGGGACTCTTGTGGTTGTGACGATCCCGTTTAAAAATACGACAGCCATCATTG
The DNA here is from genome assembly GCF_002435675.1 of Acetobacterium sp. UBA5834. Classification (NCBI taxonomy): domain Bacteria; kingdom Bacillati; phylum Bacillota; class Clostridia; order Eubacteriales; family Eubacteriaceae; genus Acetobacterium; species Acetobacterium sp. UBA5834. The sequence continues at coordinate 66,347 of NZ_DJGY01000020.1, forward strand.
AAGGTATATCCCAAAAACATTCCGGCAACCAGCATAAAGATGCTGCCGATGCGGGCTGGAATCCAATTGATGAGATCGTCAAATTTTGCCGAAGCATAGCCAAAGTCCTTATAGGGTTCCTGGATGTAGCCGACCATTGAGTCCAGGGTGTTGGTTGCCTTATAAAGCATGACCAGCATCACGGGATTAAGCCAGGGCACCGGTATTAAGGCACCCAGCAGCAGATAGAAAATTGGTGCCAGAACCCCATCAATGGTATTTTCGGCGGTGGTTTCCACCGTCGCCCGGATGATTTCTTTTTCTTTGAGTTCCGAGGTATCCCGTCCAACCAGATAGCCAACCTGAACCCGGGAGACTTCAATATCGCCGCCCATTAAGGCGGTCATCACTTTTTGTACTTCAACTGCCAGGGTTTTAGCGGCCAGGGCGGTGACAATCAGATAGAGGTTAAAGAGGATGTAAAGATAAATGTTGATGCTGTACAAAAGCCACTGCAGCCCAAAAACGATTGCCCCGGTTAGGCCCAGCACTAAAAATAACAGCAAAAAGCCTTTGGCCTTGCGATGCTTGCCGTGATTCAGTTTTTTATTTAAAAAGCCGATGGTTTTACCGATGGCAATGATCGGATGGGGCAGCCAGGGAGGATCCCCGATCAGCCAATCCAACACCACGCCGATGAGGATCAGTAAAAACCAAAAGCCTCCCCCTAAACCCAGGGGAAGTCCTTCGATCAGATTCACTTTTCTATTTCTCCAATGATTTCCATTATTTTATTCATATCCAGATTCGCTTCCACTGTCTGGGCCAGCAAATCATACTGTTCTTCTTTAAAAGCCTTAAAATCAAAGGCCGCTGGGCCAGCTTCCAAATTCTTTTTGATCCGTAGCGCTTCAATGATTTTTTCCCGCAGGCCGTCGTTGTCAAAGATACCATGAAGATAAGTTCCCATGACGGTGCCATCTTCGGCAATCACGCCATCGATGGTGCCGTCATCAAGAATGGCAAACGGTTTGGCATGATCCAGCGCTTCGCTGATGCCCATGTGAATTTCGTAACCTTCCACTTCCATGTCAGCCAGCTCAATTCCCATGAAGTTCCCCTGAACCTTGCCAGCTGTCCTAACGGTCCGCTTTTCTGCTTCGATGGTGGTGACAATGTTTAAAAGCCCCAAGCCTTCAATACTGCCCTTGGTTGATTCGACCTGGAAGGGATCGCGAATTTCTTTGCCCAGCAACTGATAGCCGCCGCAGATGCCCACAATCGGGACGCCGCAGTCATGGAGCCGATGGATTTCATCACCCATCTTGCTGTTAATCACGTGACAGGTGTCATCAATGGTATTCTTGCTGCCGGGAATAACCAGCAGATCCGGGTTGGCCAACTGTAACTCCCGCTGATTGCGATAGTATTCCACCTTGACATCGGGGTGCATTTCAAAGGCGGTGCAGTCGGTAAAGTTCGACAGATGGGGCAGATAGACCACGCCAATCGTGATCAGACCTTCAGACTGATTATCAAAGCGTTCACTGACACTGTCTTCATCATCAATAACAAAGCGTTTGTAAGGAATGACGCCCAGGCAGGGCACATTGACCATGTCTTCGATCATTTTGATACCGGGTTTTAATAGTTCCACATCGCCCCGGAATTTATTGATGATAAAGCCTTTTATCCGGGCTCGTTCTTCGGGTTGCAGTAGCATAATTGTACCATAAATCGAGGCAAACACGCCACCCTTGTCGATATCGCCAATCAGCACAACCGGCGCATCCACCAGCTCGGCCAGTCCCATGTTGACAATATCATTGTCCCGCAGGTTGATTTCAGCCGGACTGCCGGCCCCTTCGATGACAATGACATCTTTGTCTTTAGCCAGCGAATCGTAAGCCGAAACCACAATCTCCACCAGTTTGGGTTTATGGGCGTGATAATCCATGGCATCCATATTAAATTCGGCTTTTCCCATCAAAATGACCTGACAGCCAACATCGGAATTTGGCTTAAGCAGCACCGGGTTCATCTCGACCTGGGGTTCGATCCGGGCACACTCGGCCTGAACCACCTGAGCCCGGCCCATTTCTTTGCCGTCTTTGGTGATAAACGAATTAAGGGCCATATTCTGGGATTTATAGGGCGCCACCTGATAGCCGTGGTTATCGAGTATCCGGCACATAGCCGCAGTGATCAGACTTTTTCCAACTGACGACCCGGTGCCCATAAACATAATATTTTTTGCCATGTCTTCTCCTCTTTCTTAACTTGCTTTGCTAACTAAGATACTGTCGTGAGCTTTGCTGCCAGTTTGCACGAAACAATTGTTACACTGTACGGCGGACAGTCTATCGACTGTTCGCCTACACGTTACACAATTGTTTGTGAAACTGACAACAAAGCAATCATTGTTCGATTCTTTAGCATTTTAAATTTCAAAAACTCATAAATAACTTTAACTGTTCTATAAACCAAAATTCTAATGGTTTTTCAATGCGCAAACCACGGCGTCTTCAACGGACGTGATCACCCGGGGATAGGCGACGGCGGGACGGCGGATGAATAAAATTTTTGCGTCAACCTGTCGGGCGGCTGCGACCTTTTCGGGGATGCCGCCAACGTCGCCGCTATCTTTGGTGACAACAAAGCCGATCTTGTATTCTTTCATGGTGGCAACATTCATCTCCACCGAAAAAGGGCCCTGAAGCGCCAGAATATGCCGGGGTTTATAGCCCAAATTTTCACATTTTTTTAAGACCCCAGCCGTGGGCAGGACGCGGATATAGGTGCGGTCTTTGGGCAGCCCTTCAAAGGCTTCCAGTTGTCGGCTGCCGGTGGTCAAAAGAATATTTCGGTCACTTTTTCCCATTGCTCCAATCAGATAATCCCGGGCATCTTCGTAGGTATGATAAGCGATAATATCGCTTCCCTCGTCAATATGTGATGGTCTTTCCAGTCGGATATAATCGATATTCATGGCATCACAAGCCCAGATTGCATTTTCAGAAATTTCCCGGGCATAGGGGTGGGTGGCATCGATACAGAGATTGATATTATAAATGGTGATGGTTTCCCGCAGGGTTCCCGCATCCAACTGTCCTGAGATCTTTGTTAAGAGGGGGTTTTCTGCGATCTGATCGGTGGCGATATTGGTCAGCGATGAATAGCAGACTTCTTTTCCCTCTTCAAGCAGAAGTTCAGTTAATATTCGGCTGTCAAGGGTTCCTCCCAATACCAGAATCAAAGCTGATAACCTCTCGGGGTAATCATTTTTAATTGATCCCGGGTTACATAGGTTTTGGAATTACCGATGATCACCATCGAAAACATATCAATCTCTGCTTCATTCATTTTTTTGAGGGTGGTGATCACATACGACTCATCTTTACGCTTGGCATTACGCACAATCCCCACTGGGGTTTCCGGCGCTTTATATTTCAGCAGAATTTCCTGGGCAGCTTCAATATTGTGGGGACGGCCCTTGCTTTTGGGGTTGTAGAGGGTAATAATAAAGTCCCCTTCACCGGCACAGTGCAGCCGTTTTTCAATGACCGCCCAATCCGTCAGCAGATCACTGAGACTGATCACGGCATAATCATGCATCAGCGGAGCGCCCAGTGTTGAAGCAGCGGCATTGGCAGCCGAAATCCCGGGAATGATCTCAACTTCAACGTCACTGTTTTTTGCTTCCACAATTTCCAGCATGATCCCAGCCATTCCGAAAACACCGGCATCGCCGCTACTGACCAGACAGATTTTTTTGCCCTGTTCAGCCAACTCCAGGGCTTTTTCGCAGCGGTCAATTTCCCGGCGCATCCCTGACGACATAACTTCCTTGTCGCCAATTAAATCGGCAATAATATCGATATAGGTTTTGTAGCCAACAATAATATCGGCATCTTCCAGGCTGGCTTTGGCCGCCTCGGTCATATGTTCATACAGACCGGGACCAATCCCGGTAACATAAATTTTGCTCATTTTTTCTCCTTTTATATACAAGGTTTTCAATTTTCATCCCGCCAAACCGACAGGGTAATACCGCCCAGTTTCTGTTTTTCCAGCAGACATTTTCCGAAGCCGGAGGCGACAAAGCCGCAGGGTTCGGAAACGGCATAAAGACCGGTGGTTTTAAAAACAAAATCGGACGCGTCAAAACGACTTTGGACCATTTGCACCATTTCATTGGGGATGATCACCTTTTTTGCGGCAAAGAAAGTACAGGCTTCGATAATTCCCGGTTCATCTGCTTTCAGACCGATGGTAGCCAGGGACTTGATCCCTTTTTTATTGAGATTCAAAGCGGCCAGTGTCTCTGTGATGGCCTGAATGATCCGCTCGCCCGGGGTATCCCGGCGACAACCGACCCCCAGTACCAGTTTTTTGGGCACCAGCTTGACGCTTGGTATTGGCAGGTCAGTTTTTTGGGTATCCAGCGTCGTGATGATCGCACCGGAATATTGATTGATTGTGGTTAAATCCACGACTGTTTTAATGTTTTGGGGCAGCACCACTGCATCCAGATCACAGTTTTCCTGATTAATCAGGGCAATCGGATCGCCATTCAAAATCAGCGCCGTGACATCCTTGGCATCAGTAAAATTATCGATGGTGCAATGAATTTTTTGAGCCAGTACATCCACCGCCATCGTACCTTTAACATCAGTGCCGGTAGTAATCACCGCCTGCGCCGACAGGCGTTTGGCCACCAGCCGGGTGGCGTCATTGGCGCCACCCAGATGGCCGGACAGCAGACTAATGACAAACTCGCCATTGGTATCCATCACCAGAATCCCCGGATCGGAGGATTTATGTGCCAGATGGGGGGCAATCGCCCGAACCACAATGCCGGTTGCCATAATACAACAGATGATCTGGTATTCCCCAATGATACTGCCCATAAAGGTAGTAATATCGGTGGTGATAATTTTTGTGGTTTCATTGGCGTATTTTTCTTTGGTGTAGATCTGACATTCCCGGTCATCCAAATGTTTGGCCAACCGGTTCGCCAAAACCATGCCATCCTTTGACAGGGTGACAATGGCCCATTTTTCAGTTTTCACGGTTTTATTCAACCCCTTGACGGTATTCGTGGGTAAAGCTGGGATCATACAACTTGGATAAGCTGTACTGATCGCCGAGGAAATCCCCCACTAAGATTTGGGCAGTCTTGGTAATATTTTCGTCCTTTACTTTCTGGGCAATGGTTTCCAGGGTTCCCATAACAATTTTCTGATCTTCCCAGGTTGCCCGTTGGATAATCGCAATCGGGGTGGTTGGGGCATAATGTTTCATCAATCGTGCCACCACATCGTCAATCATCTGAACCGACAAGAAGATACACATCGACGCCTGATGGGAGGCCAGATCTTCCAGCTTTTCTTTTTCCGGCACCGGAGTTCGACCTTCCAAACGGGTTAAAATAACGGTTTGGGATACATCCGGCAGGGTAAATTCTTTTTTAAGGGCGGCTGCTGAGGCCACAAAGGAGCTGACCCCGGGAATTACATCAAAGGGAATGCCCAGCTCGTCCAAGCGGTCCATCTGTTCCCGGATGGCACCATAAATAGAAGGATCACCGGTATGAACCCGGGCAATTTTCTTTCCTTCTTCCGTGCCCCGTTTAATCACGGCAATCACATCATCCAGGGTCATTGAGGCAGAATTAAAAATTTCGGCATCGGGTTTATGTCCGGCAATAATGGCTTTGTTGACCAAAGAACCGGCATAAATTATAATATCTGCTTCGTTGACAATTCGTTGACCCTTAACGGTAATCAGTTCGGGATCTCCTGGGCCTGCACCCACCATATACACTGTATTCATAACTATTTCTCCTAAACTCTATAATGTCCCTACATTTCTGTAACGGGTTGTGCTTTCTTTAAATGATCTAAAAACATGTTCTGAATGCCAGTATATTCACCCAGGCCTTCCAGGATACATTCGACTTTAAACCGCTGTTCTTCAAGAACGGTTCGCCAGGAATCTTCTTCATCACTGGCCATGTCATTAATCGCATGATCACCGGCTACCAGCATAAAGGGTGCCAGATAAATCTTTTTATATTTCTTTTCCAGAAGTAACGGCACAATGTTTTCCAGTTCCGGGAAACCTTCGACCGTCCCCACATAAACATCCTCATGGCCCTTCATTTTAAACATATAATCCAGGCAGGGATAGGTGGAATTGGCGTGGTGATCGCTACCATGGCCCATATAAACCAGGGCTTCGCCTTTTTTGAGCTTGGGCATCTGTTTCATCACGATGTCCACCGTTTCTTCGTAATCTTCAACCGTGGTTAACAGCGGTCGGCCCAGGGTCAGGGATGCAAAGTCTTTTTCAAAGGCCTTCAGTTCTTTTAGGGTAATGTCATACTCATAACCGTTGATGATATGGGTGGTCTGACACTGCACGTGGGTATAACCAGCTGTTTTCAGCTTTTTAAGGGCTTCTTGCGGGGTATCCACGGATTCGTTGTCCCGGCTCTTCAGTTTGTTGATGATCATACGAGAAGTAAAGGCTCGATAAAAATCATGGTCCGGGAATGCTTCTTTTAAGCGGTTCTCGGTAGCCTCGATGGTTTTTTTTCGGGTCTCAGGGTAAGATGTACCAAAACTGATGACCAGTAACGCTTTTTTTTCCATTAAGTGGTTCTCCTATTTATGTTATTATTTCTATTTTGATTCAGATAAAGACAGTAATGCCTGGTAGTGATCTTCGATGGTTTTCTCAATGTCCGCTTTGGTGTGGGCGGCGGAGAGGAAAATACCTTCGAATTGGGCTGGCGGCATCAGGTTGCCAGCGTCCAGCATGGCTTTAAAATATTTGGTGTAGGCTTTGGTGTCCGAGGTCATCACGGCAGCATAGCCATCAATGGGGACATCGGTAAAGAAGCAGCAGGTCATCCCTTTGAAACGGACCATCTGGGCTTTGACACCGGTTTTTTCAATATTGGCCTTAAAACCTGCTTCTAACAGCTTGGCGTTTTCTTCCATTTCGGTGAAAACCTCGGGATGATCCCGGAGGTAGGTCAGGGTGTTGAGTCCCATTTTCATGGCGATGGGATTTCCGGATAGGGTTCCCGCCTGATAAACACCGCCTAAGGGGGCTACGGTAGCCATAATATCCCGACGTCCGCCGTAAGCGCCGACAGGCATGCCACCACCGATGATTTTGCCTAAGGTAGTCATGTCTGGTTTAATATCCAGGACTTCCTGGGCGCCGCCGTAAGCTAAGCGGAATCCGGTGATGACTTCATCAAAAATCAGCACCGTTCCTTCGGCCTCGGTAATGACCCGCAGCTCTTTCATAAAATCCAGATCGGGTGGGACAACGCCCATATTACCGGCCACTGGTTCGACGATGATGGCGGCAATTTCACCGGGGTTTTCGACAAAGAGGGCTTTGACGCTGGCAATGTCGTTATAGGTTGCTACTAAGGTATCTTTAGCTGTGCCCGGGGTCACCCCGGAGCTGGTCGGAACGCCAAAGGTCAAGGTACCGGAGCCAGATTTAACCAGCAGGCCATCGGCATGGCCATGGTAGCAGCCTTCAAATTTAATGATCTTATCCCGGCCGGTATAACCTCTGGCGACCCGCAGCGCACTCATCGTCGCTTCGGTGCCGGAGCTGACCATTCGCACCATTTCCATCGAGGGATAGGCTTCGGTGATCAGCTTGGCCACCTCAACCTCAATGGCAGTTGGGGCGCCAAAGCTGGTGCCTTTTTGCAGCATTTCCTGAATCCCGTCAAAGTAAACCGGTGAGGCGTGACCTAAAATCAGGGGCCCCCAGGAACAGATATAATCGGTATACTCGTTGCCATCGACATCATAAATTTTAGCACCCTGACCATGGTCAATAAAAACCGGTGGCATCTCCACTGATTTAAAGGCCCGCACCGGACTGTTGACGCCGCCGGGGATATATTTTTCGGCTTCGATAAATAATTGTTCTGATTTTTCTCGATTCATAATCTCTCCAATAATAATTATTTCACTATCGTGTAAAACTCAGGTGTTCGCTCCCAACCGTACCGACCAATGACCAAGGGGTCACAACATGATGTAACAATTGTCGGTACTGCGTTTGTCTTAAACAATCGATTCATGACTTATAAATAATTTGCTGTTATTGATAATCCTTCAGCATCGCCTGCAGTTCTTTGGCAAAATAGGTGATGATGATGTCGGCGCCAGCCCGTTTGATGCTGATCAGGCTTTCAAAAATCGCCCGGCGATCCATCAGATTGGCATCGACAGCATTTTTGATCATGGCATATTCGCCGCTGACCTGATAGGCGGCCATCGGTAAATAAGAAAGTTCCTTGCCCTGAGCGATGATATCAAGATACGGCATGGCCGGTTTAACCATCACAATGTCAGCTCCTTCATCGATATCCAGAACCATTTCTTTTAAGGCTTCCCGGGAATTGGCCGGGTCCATCTGATAGCTGCGGCGGTCGCCAAAGGCTGGGGCCGAGTTGGCGGCATCCCGGAAGGGGCCATAAAAACTGGAAGCAAACTTGGCCGAATAAGCCATGATCGGAATCGATTCATAACCGGCTCGGTCAAGGGTTTCTCGCATATGATCGATGCGGCCGTCCATCATGTCCGAAGGGGCGACCATATCAGCTCCGGCTTCGGCATGGCTGAGCGCCGTTTTGCTTAAGGTTTCCAGGGTCTGAGCCCGGCGGATCTCACCGTTTTCTTCAAAGAAACAACAATGGCCGTCGCTCTTGTACTCACACAAACAGACATCGGTGATCACATACATTTCCGGATCAACCTTTTTAATCACCCGAATGGCTTCCTGAACCAGACCATCGGCTACAAAGGCAGGGGTAGCTTCACCGTCTTTTTCATCAGGGACTCCAAACAAAATGACATAACGAATGCCCAGTTCTTTTAGCGCCAGGGTTTCCGCCCCGAGCATATCCAAAGACAGGTGGTACTGGTCTTTCATCGAGCCGATTTCTTTGCGCACTCCCTGTCCATCGACTATAAACAGCGGATAAACCACATCATTCATGGACAGCTGGGTTTCCCGGATTAAATTCCGAACCGCCGTATTTTTTCGTAATCGTGTTGGCAACATATTGCTGACCTCCTAATTTACTTCTAGTTATTTGCATGCACCGTACCGACCAATTGTTAATCTGTTGTTCGCCGCGGAATCGGACAGGCTCTGCCATGTCCGCTCCGATGCGTACAACATGATGTAACCAATTGTCGGTACTACTTCAGCTCTTTTACTCAAGTTTTATTTCTGTGAATCCTTCAAAATCGCATCCAGCATGCCCTGAATGGTATAGGTTTCGGCTTCGATATCGACAGTGATACCCAGCTCAACACATTTCTTTGAGGTCTGGGGCCCAATCGATACGCATTTTGCGGTGTTAATGGCATCAATATGGGCGGCGCCGATTTTTTCGACAAAAAACTCGACGGTGGTGGAACTGGTAAAGGTAATATAATCAATTTCTTTGTTATTTAACATTGCCAGCGGATCAACAGTGGCATGATCTTCGCGGATGGTTTCGTAGCTTTGAACCTCGTCGACTGGACAGATTTTTGACAATTCTTCGACCACATAGATCCGGGCATTTTTAGATCGGGGGATCAGCACCCGGCTGTCTTTAGTGAGCAGCGGCACCAGACCGCTGACCAGTTCTTCGCCGACATATTTATCCGGCACAAAATCGGCTTGCAGGCCCCGGGCTAAGAGGGCATTTTTGGTACCTTCTCCAATGGCGGTAATATGCAGGTTGCCAAAGGCTCGGGCATCTTTGCCACAGCGGGCCAACGAATCGAAGAAGACTTCCACGCCATTGATGCTGGTAAAAATAATATGGCTGTAGTCCTTAAGGCACTTCACCTTTTCGTCACAGGCGGCTTCGTTAATGGGGACAATTTTGATGGTTGGGAATTCAATGGCATTGCCACCCAACTCCGTGATCTTTTCAACCATTTGAGAACTCTGTTCCCGGGACCGGGTGACGATAATGTTTTTGCCAAACAATGGTTTTTCATCAAAGAAGCGCAGTTTTTGCCTTTTATTCACGACTTCGCCGACCACAATCAGGCTCGGCGCCGTGATTTTTGCTTCCGCGGCAATATCATAGATGGTGGTCAGGTTTCCGGTTACGATCCGCTGATAGGGGGTGGAGGCCCGATGCACCACAGCCACTGGCATTTCCGGATTCATACCGTTTTTAACCAGTTCGTCACAGATCTTTTCCAGATTTTTAACGCCCATTAAAAAGACGATCGTGCCTTTGAGTTTGCCCAGCACCGGCCAGTCCAGATCTGATGAACCGTCGTAGGCGTTCGATTTTAAATGTCCGGTAATAACATGGAACGATGATACACAGTCCCGATGTGTAATCGGAATCCCGGCATAAGCCAGTCCGCCGATAACCGAGGTAATCCCGGGGATCACTTCAAAGGGTACCCCAGCGTCATAGAGGTCTTCCCCTTCTTCGCCACCCCGGCCAAAGACATAGGGGTCGCCGCCTTTTAAGCGCAGGACCAATTTACCTTCCTGGCCTTTTTGGACTAACAGGGCATTGATATCTTCCTGGCGCATGGCATGGTTTCCCGCCCGTTTGCCGACATAGATAATTTCAGCATCAGCTCGGGCATCGTTTAAAAAGCTTTCATTAACCAGAGCATCATATACCACCACATCGGCTTTGGTCAAAATATCCTTGGCTTTAACGGTCAGTAGGCCGGGATCGCCGCAACCGCCTCCAGCCAGATAGACCTTTCCCGGTTTTTCATGCACTGCCTGATAACATGCTTTAGCTAATTGTTTTCCCAAATTTTCTGCCTCCTCAGGTGCACCTTTTATGGATCGGGTCACCACCCGACTCCCATCTTCCAGACCATACAGTCCGTATACTGTAATTTCTTCAGCTTCTATTTCACAAAATGCGCCAACGGGAATATGACAACTCCCGTTTAAGGCATTTAAAAAACTCCGTTCGGCGCTCATTTGAACAATCGTATTTTGATCGCTGATGACTGCCATCAGTTCGTTAACCGTCTGATTGTCTTCCCGGACTTCCACCGCCAGAATACCCTGGGCCGGTGCCGGGATAAAGGTGGTTTCCGGTAGTGCGACGGTGTAGTAGGCTGAGTCTTCCAAGCGGCCAATCCGTTTTAACCCGGCTGCCGCCAGAATGATGCCATCCAATTGCTGCTCCTGCATTTTGCGGATTCGGGTATCGATGTTACCACGAATACCCACAATTTCCACATCCGGCCGCAGTTTCTGCAGCTGAGCAATTCGCCGTTTGCTGCCGGTGGCCACCACAGCACCCTTGGGCAACTCATCCAGGGCAGTAATCCGATGGGGTGTCAACAGGACATCCCGGGGATCCTCCCGAACCGGTGGCACCGTTAAGACCAGGCCTTCCGGCAGCTTTGACGGCATATCCTTCATACTGTGGATGGCCATATCGATCTCACCGGATAGTAGCGCATCTTCTAACTCCTTGGTAAACAAGCCCTTGTCGCCAATTTTATCAAGCGGTTTATCCTGAACCAGATCACCTTTAGTTTTAATAATCACCATTTCAAAGTTTACCTGCGGATGGGCTTTCGCCAGTACATCAATCAGCCACTGGCTTTGGGTGCGGGCCAGCGTGCTGCCCCGTGTTCCAACTTTTATATTCATTTATCCTATCTCCAATTGTCAGTTATTTTCCTAGTTTTGACCTGAGTTCCGCATTGGAACATCGGGACAAGGCTTTAAGTTCTGCGGTTTTTTCGTTCGGCGACCCATCGCCGGCTAAAACTGCCTGGCGCAGCAATCGCAATAAGGCGGTTTTTTCGGTGTAGCTGTCATCATAGTGCTCGGCCAACTCAGCAACAATCTGCTTCGTTAAGAAGGGACTTGCCCCTTCGGTACAGACCGACAGGGTTAAGTCCCCCCGGCGAATGACGCTGGGAAAAATGAAATCCGAATCATCGGGATCGTCGACCCGGTTACACCAGATTTTTTGGGCTTGACAGTCCTTTTTGATCTGCCCATTCAAGGCACGATTATCGGTTGCCGCCACCGCCAGATCAATGTCCGCCAGCTGATCTTTGTGATAGCCAGCATTTATCAGGATCAGCTGATTGTTCTCGGTTTTAATAATCGCCTCAGAAAAATCCGGACTCACAGCGATCACCTGCATGCCGTTTTCCAGTAAGGTGACAATCCGTCTGGCGGCCACCTTCCCGCCGCCGACCACCAGGGCCTTTTTGTTTTTTAAATTAAATAACAGCGGTGTCATCATTTTGTTGATCTGCCAATGTTTTTTTGTCCTGAATACCCGGGAACAGGTAGGTCACGGTTTTTTCAATGCCAATAATTTCCTCTTCGCATTCCAGCGACTTCAGCTGTTTAATCGGCGGCATCACCATTTCCCTAAATTTAGAGCGGATTACTTTGGCCAGATAGACTTCTTCTTTTTCGGTCAGGTTTAATTTTCCGCAAAGGTTCTCAATCGTTTCCTCGGCCAGTTGCCGGGAGGTTTCGTTTAAATCCCGGACCATGTTGTCGACCTTGGCGTGCGTCACCCAGGACAACAGTCCATCGATTTCATCCTGAATTTCGGCTGCTATTTTTTCGGCGACTTTGACCCGATAGGCCATCTTTTCATCCATGATGTTTTTAAAATCATCAATGGTCAACAGCGTAACCATCGGCAAATTGCCAACGGCTTCTTCGACATCCCGGGGCAGCGCCAGATCGATCACCGTCAGCGGTTTATGGAGCGGCTTCATTTCATCGGCTTTTAAAACAACATGGGGTGATGCGGTAGCGGTAATGATCACATCCATTTCAGGAATAATCGCATAGCGGTCTTCATAGTGGATCGTTTGGACGTTTTCATGAATCGCTTCGCACTGATCCATATTATGAAAGGTCCGGTTGGTCATGTAGGGATTCTGAAAGCCCTCGGCCTTCATATAGCGCAGTGCCAGCACGCCCATTTTTCCCGAACCGATGATCAATATTTTTTTATCGCCATAATCATTAGGATACTCTCGTTTAATATGCTTGACTGCGGTTGAACTTAAGGATAAGGGGGTTTCGGAAATTTTATAATCGGTTTTTACTTTTTTGGTAAAGGTGATCGCTTCGCGAAACATTTTTGTCAGGTATTTGCCACAGCCTTTAATTGCCTGAGATTTTTCCAGCGCATCCTTGACCTGGCCAAGGATCTGGTCCTCACCCAGAATCATCGAGTCGAGACCAGTGACCACCTCATAGAGATGAACCATCGCTTCCCGCTCTTTTTTGACAAACAGATAGGGTGCCAGTTCCGCTGATTTTTCGCTGAGATAAAAATCAGTTAAGATTTTTCCAGCTGCTTCAGGGTGGCGGGTTGACACATAAATCTCACTGCGGTTGCAGGTCGACAGAATGATCACCTCGGCGATATCCTTTTCTTTTAAAAGGGTACGAATCGCTTCATTCAGGGTGCGATGGAGAAAAGCCCCTTTCTCCCGAATTTCTAAAGGTGTATCCTTATGATTAATGCCCGCTACTACCAGTTTCATCCGTTTGAACCTCCTTTTTCTGATTCCTGATCGCTTCTTCCAGAGCGGCAATGCTGCGAAACCCTTTAATCCCCAGACACTGTTCCAGGCGAGTCATCGTTGCCTGTTCCAGACTGGCCGTTTCCAGGGCTTCGGTGTTTTTAAAAACGTCGGTGGTTTCACCTTCGACCAGTACCCCGCCATGATGGAGCACATAAGTATAATCACAAAATTCATAAATAAAATCCATATCATGGCTGGATAAAATAATCTTAATGCCTTTGGCCAAAGCGCCTTCAATAATCGCTTTAACCCCGGCCTTACTTTTAGGATCGAGTCCCAGGGTCGGTTCATCCATCAGGATGATCTCCGGTTCGACGGCTAAAACCCCGGCCATAGCCACCCGTTTCTTTTGGCCATAGCTGAGATAATGCACTGGTCGGTCGGCTAACAGCGAGATTCCGGTAGCTTCCATGGCCGCCTGCACCCGCTGATCGATTTGCTCCGCTGCCATGCCCATGTTTCGCAGGGCAAAGGCCACATCGTCATAAATGCCGGAATAAAAGACCTGCTTATCCGATTCCTGGATGACCAGCCCAATCGATTTGCGAAATTCATAAAGTTTTTTTTTCTGATAGGATAAAGGTTGATCCTTAAAAAAAACGGTTCCCCCGGTGGGCTTGAGTAGCCCAATCAAGGCCGACATCAGGGTCGATTTGCCGGCTCCGTTTTCTCCGATCAGGGCGATGCAATTGCCCCGGCTGCCGTCAATCGACACCCCCTTGAGAGCGGTGGTGCCATCTGGATATTGATAGGTTAAATTTTCTGTTTTAATCATTTTTAAGACCTTTCCGATAGCTTACATGAAAGTCTCCCTGGTATTGCTTAAGCTCCAGGGTTTTTGTCATTTCCTCGTAGCTCTGGATGGCCATGAGAAATAAATTGCTTAACATCATTGCGATGGATTGCAGTGCAACTCTTACATTACGGTAGCCAAACCGCAGTTCCTGGGCGGTGGCCATCAGTTTTATTTTGTCCCAGTAATCAAAGATGAAGCGGTAGGTTAAAATAAATATTTCTAAAAACGTATTACTGATGTGAGCTTTTTTCATGACTCCGGCGATCTGCATTACCGGGGTGGTGTAAATTAAAAAAAGCATACAGGAAACACCGGCCATAGCCCGGCAAAAAACCAGACTGGCCAGCACCAGATTGGTGGTGGTAATGCCGATGGTAAACTGGAAAAAGTTAACGGCCCATAAATAATCGCCGCCACCTTTTGAAATCGTAAACAATAACGCCAGGGCTCCGGGAATAACAAATAGCGAATCAAAAATCAAGGTATGTAGATAAATCCGTACCGGAATTTTTGCCCACAGCAGGGTACAACCCACCATAACACCAAAAACCCCTGCCATATACAGGGGTTGATTGATAAAAAAGACCGACAGGAGCATGACCAATGAAACCACTACTTTAACCGTAGGATTGGCATTGCTAAGTTTATTGGTATGGGCAAAACGATCAATCATGTCCGTCTCCTTCTAAAGATGCTGTTAGTATTTCATCAAGCTGATTTATCAGCCTTTTCATTTTTTTTTGCTTTTTTATAAAGGTAGAAAAAGCAGATTCCCAGTCCACCGACGCCTAGCAGCTGTTGGAAATGAAACAGGTTTTCTTCCAGATCGCCGGGATCAAACAAGCTTTCAAACCAGGGCACATAATTTTCATCGATTGTGGTGATGGCTGTTCCGGCGGCATCATCAGCGCCCGAAAATTCGGCGTCCGGCAAAACAATCTGCGGAATAACAATCAGGGCGCCAATCAGCAAAACCAGAATAACTTTAGTTATCGGTGAGAGTTTCATTGGAAATAATCCCCTTTTCTTTATATTGGTAAATGGCATTAACTACCAGGACGGTTAAAATACCTTCGATAATGGCCAGCGGTATCTGGGTAATCGCAAAGATACTTAAAAACTTAACCATTGAAGCGGCAATCCCGCCAACCGGATCCGGAAAAGCCAGGCCCAACTGGATGGAAGTGGTTACATAGGTTGCCAGATCGGCTAAACACGCCGCCAGAAAAACGGTTAAGGCCTTGGGCACGTTGAGTTTTGACAAACCTTTGTAAATCCCATAAGCCACAAAAGATCCCACAATTGCCATTGAAAAGGCATTGGCGCCCAGGGTTGTCAGTCCGCCATGAGCCAACAGCAGCGCCTGAAACAATAGCGCAATGGTACCAACCACTACAGTGGCAAAGGGACCCAGTACAATGGCACCCAAACCAATCCCGGTCATATGTGAAGAGCTGCCAGTTACCGATGGCAGTTTAAACGCTGATAAAGCAAAGGTGAACGCCGTGGCAATGGCTAACAGCACTTTTTGTTCGGGTTTATCTTTAAATATTTTTCCCACCTGATATAATCCAAATGCGATAAACGGCAGGGAACATATCCACCAGAAGACTGCCCAGCCAATCGGCAGAAAACCTTCCATGATATGCATGGCATTGACTGGCTGTGATGCCAGAACGACCATAAAAAACACAATACCGGCAACGGTCATGGTTCTTTTAGCTTTTTTCATCTTTACGATCAACCTCCATATTTTTATAACCTCTTGAAAAACCTTTCCGAAAAAAAAACCTTTTACCCACATTACGATGGGAAAAAAGGTTTCATCATTACACGTATTCATCAATTCGATAACTAAACGCCAAAGAACCAACTTTTGTTAATGTTACTAACTTCCCTTTTCCCTGGAAGGACACTTTAGTACATCATTTTAGTAGGTTTCCTGACTTATAGCGTTTATTCTCCTTGCCTTCCCAGACAAAACGTGCCCAGTGACATATTAAGGAGACATAACTAATTACAGTGACCGGATCGTTCTGGATTCTAACCAGATTCCCTCAATGAAATTTTCATCCTAAATGATTTTTTACATTTCTTATTTAATTGTGTTTATATTATAACATGGATATGACAAAAGTACAGGTTTTTTTAGATGCCTTAAGGCTAAAAAACGGCTTTCCTGAAATCACTGCAGATAATTTTTTAGTTAGCGTTCTATCACTCGCAATCAGATCCCAAAAATGATACAATAGAGCAGCATATTTGTAATTCTTTAATGGTAAAGAGGTGGTATGATGAACAACATTAAATTCAAGCGAACCATACCGGTTGTGTTCGATTTATTAAATGCCGAAGATGATCCTGCCCAAATATTATATTATCAAAATCTAATCACCTGTATGTGGGCGTCGCCCCTTTTATTTTTGGGCGCCCTGGCCAATATCATTGTTGTGTACTTTTTTTGGGGCGGCAATTTAGTTGAGGTTCTGTTAAACAGCGGGATATTTTTATTGCTGGGGCTAAGCTTTGAATTCATTTCCCGAAAAGAATTGACTATCAATTTATTTGATCATCTCGTTTCACTCACCCAATCCATCACTCTGGCTTTTATCGTCGTCCAATACTACCAGATTATCGGTCCGGCAGTATGGTCTGTTTCGTTTGTGATGATTATCCTTTCACTGATGCGATTAAAAATAACGATGCTTTATTACATTGCCATAACCACCTTTGTCTGCGGCTTGTATGTCACCTTTTTGTTGCCAGTTGACGGATTTCTTTTTAGCCCGGTTTATTTTTTAATTCAAAATCTGCTGTTCTGCTTTATTTTCTGCCTGGCTTCAGCAACTTTTTATCTGAATTTGAATCGCTATGATAAAGCCGTGGTTCGTCTGAATGTGGTTACTTCGCAAAAAGAAAAAATTGCCCGGCTCTACAAAAAACTAATCCTTACCAAAAAGACACTGGCCGTTCAGAATCAGGAACTTCAGGCCTTCAATGAAGAAATAAGGAAGAACGAAGAGCGGCTCCATTTTCTGGCGTATTACGATGGTCTGACCGAGCTCCCTAATCGCAAAATGATTCTGGAACGCTTGCATCTGCTCGTTAATCTTTCCGAAAATGAAAAGGCATCCTTTTTTATTGTCTTTATCGATCTGGATAATTTTAAAAAAATCAATGATACCATGGGCCATCTCTATGGTGACGACTATTTAAGGTATACTGCCAGACGTTTGAAGGAGCTCGTTCACGAAGATGATTTACTGGGCCGATTGGGTGGCGATGAATTTGCCCTGATCATTCAGCGGAATATCAAAGAAGATGCTGCTTACAACTACGTGGAAAGCCTGCGCAATGAACTATGTGATAAAATCAAAACCAGCTGCTCAGAATTTAAAGTCAGTGCCAGCTTCGGTATCTCGGTCTTCCCGCAGGATGGCAAGGATCCCATTGAGCTGCTTAACAGTGCCGATACCTCAATGTACAAGGCCAAAGAGCTGGGCCGCAATAACATTCAATTTTTCAGACCGGACATGAAAGAAGAAATTCTTAATAAGATTCAAATGGAATCCCTGCTCTTGAAAGCCTATGAGAATAAGGAATTTTTCATTGAGTATCAGCCTCAGTTTAATGCCGAGGATCATCGCATCCGCGGCTTTGAAGCCCTGATCCGCTGGGACTCCCCCCACTATGGCCGGGTTGCTCCGATGAACTTTATCCCCCTGGCTGAAGAAATGGGGCTGATCATCGGCATCGGCCACTGGGTGCTTCTGACCGCCTGTCATAAATTCAAGGAACTGGATATGCGTTTTGATCAGAATCTCTGCGTCTCGGTGAATGTGTCAGCGGTGCAGATGCGGGACAAAAACTTTGTCGACACGGTTAAAAACGTTCTTTCCGAAACCAGCATGGATCCCAGGCAGTTGGAACTGGAAATTACCGAATCCCTCTTTATCGATAACATCGAAGAAACCATTGACATGCTCAATGAAATCAAAGCATTAAACGTCCGAATTTCCCTGGACGATTTTGGCACCGGGTTTTCATCCCTGAGTTATCTAAGGCGGCTGCCGATTGACACCTTAAAAATTGACAAATCCTTTATTGATGATCTCTCCGATCAGGATTCCTCAATCCGCATTGTCGGCGATATCATTTCACTTGGTCATAACCTGGATGCCCACATTGTTGCCGAAGGTATTGAAAACAGCACCCAACTGGACTATTTAAAAGCCAACAACTGCGATTGCATTCAGGGCTTTATGTTTGGCAAACCCATGAGCGTTAAAGACATGGAAGCACTACTTCAAAAAAATCCCCTGAAATAGGAAACGCACAAACTACCGTATCGACCAATTGTTAATCTGTTGTTCGCTGCGGGATCGGACAGGTTCTGCCATGTCCGCCCCGATGCGTAGGGTCTGACCCCTAGGTCACAACATGATGTAACAATTGTCGGTACTAAGTTATCTTTTTTGATAGTCAAAAATCCCCTGAAATTGGGGATTTTTTAGTTGCCGCAGTTGTTCTTAATGGATCATCTTATAATATGATCTGGCGGTAAGCAGATAGACGCCGGTATAAACCAGGGCATAAACGACAACACCAGCCAGAGTGCATAAAAAGATCAGCGTTACGTTGGTCAGCCGGAAGGCAGCCAGCATTTTGGTGATCACCGGGAAGGCAAAAGCCACATGAACAATGGCACCGGCCAGGGGCAAAAAGAACACCATCAGAATCTGCTTACGGATGGTTTTTTTAACCTCGGTTTTATCCATTCCCACCTTCTCCATGATCTCAAACCGTTCACTGTCTTCATAGCCTTCGGAAATCTGTTTGAAATAAATAATTAAGACCGTTGCCATCATAAAGAGTGATCCTAAAAATACCCCCAGAAACAAAAATCCACCAAAAAAGAAATACAATTCCGTCAATGCTTCATACAGGTTTTGGATGTTGATATCTGGATTGCTCTGGGTTACCGCTGTCCGCAGATTAGCGGAAAAGGTGTTGAGGGTGTCCTCGTCCCCATCGAGATTAAACATCAGGGCATGGAGGGTGGTCTGGGGATCATCGTCGTTTTTCATGGTCTGATAAACGGCCTCCATAACTGCATCATCTTTGACAATCAGGTAGTAGGTTTGGCCCATATCCTGAGTCTTTTTAAAGTCCATTGGAATGGCTTCCAGCTGTTCAGTAATCAGATACTGCGCATCGCCAAAAACAATGGTCGCTTGGCCATAATTGTCACCCACCGAAAAGATCAGCATTTCATTTTCAGCCAGACTTTTGTTGCCACCGGTTAAGCGGTTATAGTCGTCCAGGGGAATCAGGGTTATGTTTGAGATCCTTTCGTAATACCTGGCATCGGTGCTTTCATCATCAACCATATCCTTCAGAAAATGACTACCTTCCTGAAAAGCTCGAAAACGAGCCAAATCAAAAGAAATTTCATCGCTACTCCTCACCATTAATTTTTCTTTTTCTGATTCAAGCAGCGCTTTGACTTCATCGAAGTCAGTGTTGCCTGCTTCGCCGATAATGCTGACATCCATGGGATAAAAATCCCGACGCATCCCTTCCTGACCGACATACAAGGATACCGTTGTCGACAGGGTGACTAACACCATGGTGCTCAAAATACAGATATTGGCCAGCCCCACGGCGTTTTGTTTCATCCGGTAAATCATCCCCGATACTGAAATAAAATTGCGGGACTGATAATAAAATTTTTTGTTCTTTTTCAGTTGTTTTAGCAGGGTAATGCTCCCGGAAATAAATAAGGCATAGGTTCCGATGATGACAAATACCACTGCCACAAAGAAAAGCATCAGTGCCTCTAGTGGTGTTTTAACCGACAGGGCAATTCCATAACCCGCCCCCAGGGAAACAAGCCCGATCACGGTAACAATCCAGGAAGATTTTGGTTCTTTCTCCCCATGCTGTCCGCCTTTTAGAAGATCGATGGGGTTTGAGAGTTTTACTTGCAAAAAATTTGTCAGGAGCGTCAAGCCAAAGATGACCAGAAACACCCCGGTGGTGATTAACAGCCCCCAATAATCAATATGAAAACTTAGGGGACTCTTGAAATGAACAATATTCAAAAGCAGTAAAAACAGCAATTTGCCAATCAGTATGCCGCCGATCAGTCCCAGACTCAGGCTGATCACCGTCACAAAGACGGTTTCATAAAACAACACCCGGGCGATATGCTTTTTTTCCAGACCCAGGATGCTGTATAAGCCCAGTTCTTTTTTGCGCCGTTTGATCAAAAAACTGTTGGTGTAAAAAAGAAAAATAACCGCAAATATACCAATCACAATGATCCCCAGAAAAAGAATGGTCTTTAAATTGATCGATCCTGGCATTTGATCGAGGCCCTTGTTACTGTGGATCGAAACCATGGTGTAAAAAGCAATGATCGATCCGATACAGGTTAGAATATAGGGAATGTAGGTATTTCCGTTCTTCTTGAGGTTAACCAGTGCCAGCCGGGGATAAAAGAACTTATTCACAATCCTCACCTCCCGACGCCAGCACCGACAATGTATAGGAGATTTTCTGATACATATCATCGTTACTCATCGAACCCCGATAGATCTGATTGTAGATTTCGCCATCTTTAATAAACAAAACCCGATTGGCATGGCTGGCAGCTGCCACGGAATGGGTAACCATCAGAATGGTCTGTCCCTGTTCATTGATGGCTGAAAAAATCTTTAGCAGATTCATTGCCGCCTTGGAATCCAGGGCTCCGGTCGGCTCATCGGCCAGTACCAGCTTGGGCTGGGTAATCAACGCCCGGGCCACAGCCGCCCGCTGTTTTTGTCCCCCGGAAACCTCATAGGGAAATTTCTTTAATATTTCTTCGATGTTTAATCGTTTGGCCAAGGGACCCAGTCGGCTGTTCATTTCCTGATAATTTTTTTGAGCCAGCACCAGCGGCAAAAAGATATTATCCTGAATCGAAAAGGTATCGAGCAGATTAAAGTCCTGAAAAACAAAGCCCAGATTGTCCCGCCGAAAGGCTGAGATCTCACTGTCCTTGATGGTGACAATGTTCTTTCCATCAAGAAATACTTCGCCACTGGTAGGCTTATCCAACGAGGCCAGAATGTTGAGCAGGGTCGTTTTTCCCGAACCGGATTCCCCCATAATGGCCACGTACTCGCCCTGCTCCACCGAGAAGCTGACGTTAGATAGGGCCTGAACCTGATTTCCGCCAAAGCGGGTGGTATAAATTTTCTTTAAATTCTTTACTTCAAGTAATCGCATATTTTTTCCCCTGATCTTAGATTTATTTTATCGATAACCAAAGTATAACGAAAAAGAAAAGATCCAGCCATCGCTTTGCCTTACATTTCGATTGTTAATCTTACACTTTTGTAAGATTGGCTTAGAGCGCTTCAAATCCTCGGGTCGCCAGATCAATGCTGACCCGGGTACCCTGCCCCACCTGGGAGGCTACCGTGATCGAATGCGAGAGCTTATTTAACACCTGCTGACACAGATAAAGACCAATCCCAGTGGATTTTTTATCCATTCTGCCATTGTAACCCGTAAAGCCCCGGTCAAAAATCCGGGCAATGTCTTCGGCTCGGATGCCGACGCCGGTGTCTTCGATGATCAAAGTTTTTTCTGCCTGGTGATCGAGATAAATGGAAATCTTACCCTGATTGGTGTACTTCAGCGCATTGGAAATAATCTGTTCCAGCACAAAGACCAGCCATTTTTCATCAGTCAGAACCCGGCAATCGAGTTCTGCCAACTCCAGCGATATTTTTTTATTGATAAAAATAATGCCATATTTTTTTACCGCCTGTCGGACCAGATCCCCCAGATTATACTCAACCAGCAGCAAGTCTGCGGACATGCTTTCCAGCCGTAAATACTGCAGCACCATCTCCACGTATTGTTCGATCTTAAAAAGTTCCTGCCGATAGGCACTGATCCGTTCCCGATCCCCCTCTTCGGTCTGCAGTAGCACCCCCATGGCCGAGATCGGGGTTTTAATCTGGTGGGCCCATAAGGTATAGTAGTCGATCATATCGGTTTGACGGTTATCAAACTGGGAGATCAGTTCAGCCCGACTCTCGGCCAGCACCCGAATCAGAGTTTGATAATTCTCTTCCAGTAAATCCCGGGGCTTTGGTAATTCCCCTACCCCGGCAGTGGCTCCGCTAATTGCTGCATTCAAACGCTGATGTTTTTGATAAAAGCGCCAAAAATCGATACTGGCAAAAACGACTGCCAGTGCCGTTACTAATTCGGCACTGTAAACAATCGGCTCCAGCGGCAGATAGTAGAGCGCATAGACCAGCGCATAGACCAGCATCATTAACACAAATGCAGCAATTACCTTGATCCGGCTTTTCAGGTAGGCCTTAAAAACAAATGTCATGTTCATCTTAGTCTCCAATCAAATAACCGACGCCTTTTTTGGTGGCAATAAAATCCGACAATCCGGCCTCATCCAGTTTTTTGCGGAGCCTGGTGATATTAACCGTTAGCGTATTGTCATCCACAAAGCAGTCACTGTCCCAGAGCCGTTTCATAATCACATCCCGGGAAACCACTTCGCCCTTGTTTTCCAGCAGAATCTGGAGGGTCTTAAACTCATTTTTACTCAGCTCCACTTTTTGATCCGCATAGCTCAGGCTGGCATCACCGAGATTCAAAATCGCACCTTTATGTTCCAGCAGGTTGACCTGACCCTGAAAGGAGTAGGTTCGCCGCAGTAGGGCCTGAATTTTTGCCACCACCACCGCCAGATCAAAGGGCTTGGCAATAAAGTCATCCCCGCCCATATTCATGGCCATGACGATGTTCATATTGTCACTGGTGGAGGAAATAAAGATAATCGGTACCTTGGAAATCTTGCGGATCTCGCTGCACCAGTGGTAGCCGTTAAAAAATGGCAGTGAGATATCCAGAAGCACCAGCTGGGGATCGCAAGTCACAAATTCATCCAAAATATAATGAAAATCATCGATAGTCACTGCTTCAAGTCCCCATTTTTCCAAATGATTTTTTAACGCATTTGCGATAATCTGATCATCTTCGATAATTAGTATTTTATACATATAATCCATCCAATCATTTTTTCACCGGCAGACAAAATACTCATGATCAAGGCGAAACACGCATGATTCGTTGCCAGTTATTCACTATTATAAAGCAAATCAAGCAGATTTCAAAATCCAACTGATTAGATTGTTCATATTTTTTAAAACTCGTCAATAACAACTATATAAAAATCCGGTAAATGGGTATAGATTTAATAACGACACGGTTAATTATTTGGATGATCAATTCCCTGCCATTTCTTAACTTTTGTAGCGCAGAATTTTTACGTGTTTCGATTCCAACCCGGACAAGGAGGGGTAAAAATGACTGATCACGAACACTCACCTGACCGCAATGACGCCAAATCAGCTCATGACGAATTAAATTGGGCTGAACTGGAGCGAACTGAGGTCGACTCAAATCAAAACCACTCATCACCAATTGTTCCACCACCAAAAAAAAGCAAAAAAAAATTGATTATCATCCTAGCAATTGTTGGCAGTATTCTGATTCTTGGTGGCCTCACTTTTTTCCTGTACAATCAGTTTGCCTCAGCCAATCTGACCAGTGAAGAAAAAATAGAAAAAACCACCGATCAGGAGGAATTAAAAAAACTCTATGACGAACTGCTCAGTTCCTATGCAACCTCCGGAAAATCCGAAGCTGAGATTCTGGCCTTACTGGAACGGGCCGCCAAAGAAACCGGGGATCAAAGCTACATTCAAAACCAGGACAGCTATCTGGTTAAACCGCCCAGTTTCAACCTGGCTCCGGGCAGCTATGAGGGTGCCCAAAACCTGGAAATCATCAAGGGTAACTCTGGTTATACGATTTATTATACCGTTGATGGCAATGTCCCCGACAAGACCTCGCCAAAATACACCAGTGCCATTCCCCTACCCCTTGGCGAAACCACGGTTAAAGCCGTCGCAGTGAGCGATAAAGGCTTTTCCAGTGCAACGATTGAAGGAAAATACATCCTGACCGCCCCCCAAGCCAATACCCAGTCTGTGCTAACCCCGGAAGAATTTATTAACAGAATCTATGGAGTATGGTATAAAACCGATTATGGCAATTCGTTGTCGATTTCTCAAACGACCTATACCGAGCACATCCCCAACCCTCTGAGCAATGCAACCGGTGATTATAGTGTTGTTTCAACCACTGATAACGGCGGCACCATCAAGGTTCTTAATTTTACGGTTGAAGGCTACAATGCAGGTGATATCCTGATTGAATTTGATTTTGGAACCCCTGGTGATAATCAGATGCGGCTCCGTCATGAAGGCAAACCCTGGTGGGACTATGCCGCTGCTGAATATATCGGTAGCGGTCAATATCATTTACCTTTCCAATTTGCCGGATCCGATATTATTACCCTGAATTAGCGCACTACTGCCAGTACTAAAAACTCCCAGTCGTATGACCGGGAGTTTTTCTGGGTTACAGTTATTAAATTCTATTCCACACTCCAGGCTTCCACATTAGGAATGGTGTTTTCCTCGCCGCCATCGGTGGTGTAGGTATAGAGGTATTCAACGGTACCCCAGACCGTTACCATTTGACCTTCAACCAGCGGTGCTTCACCCGAATTCAAGCGATAATAAACCTGAACCATCTGATTAGGATCATCATTGACATCCATGATAAAATCACAGAAGTATTGCTGATTTTCATAATTTTCATAAACCTGAAAAACCCGCCCTGTCATCTTGACTTTTTTTCCAGTTTCGTTTTTGGCGTTATCAACGATTTCGGCGTAGGATATTTCTGCGGTTTGCGCTTTAAACGGATCCATGCGCACCTTTCGCTGAACCAGCGTCTCGTTATAGTAGCCCATGTCAAAATCACCTTCGTAAATCACCTCGCCATAATAGTTGTAAAGCGTACCCTGTCCGTCATAACGATTATCAGTGTAATTGCCATCATATATGAGATTCTTATTAAGATATTCTTGTCCCGGCCCATTTAACAAATCATTCTGGTAGTAGCCTTCCTGCATAAACCCATCTTCCCAGACAGTTTGCCCGCTCCCCTGAAAATGACCTTGTTCCCATTCGCCCTCATAGGTCCAGGCCACTTCATCCTCGTCGGAAACAGTAAAGACACCATTCCCCTGGGGTAAACCTTTGACCAATTGACCCGTATAAGTGCCGGTTTTCTCACCAAACGACAAGGCCAGAGTGATTTCCTGATTTTTTACCGACTCTGACTTGTTGCCAAAAATTCCCGGGATCAGCGAACAGCCCGACAGGAACACGACTAAACCAAGCATTGTCAGTAGCACCATTAATTTTTTCATTACTTAACCACCTCTTTTCATTTTATCAGAACTATCCTTTTACCACCAAAAAACTAATACTCCCAACCCCGGCTATTCATTTCTTCAATGGCGCTGGCCACCAAATCGACAAAGATCTCAAGCATTTGCTCGCCTTTTTTTATGCTGGCTTTTGTGGGGTCGCCAGTGGCCCCAGTGGCCGTGAGTTCCTTGATATCCCAGATAATGTCAACCTTTTCATTGATCTTAATGACATTTTCCGGTACCTGGGATACCGCATCTTCCAGCTTGACCAGTTCCGGGCGTAGCGCCATCATAATCGAGGTTTCGCCTTCACCGCCATGGCCCAGTCCGTTCCAGACTTCAAAGCGGTCACCCATAATCGGGCCAACCTTGGTCCACCAATCCGGCAGATAAAGAAATTTTGCCTCGCGATGGCGATCCTTGACCTTATGGGCGGCTATTTCGAGCGCCGGAATATTACCGTCATGACCATTTAGAATATAAATGTGTTTGATGCCATTGTTAATCAGACTCTCAAAGATATCCTCGGCAATGGCAATCTCGGTTTCATAGCGCAAGGTGATTGACATCGGGTAAGAGTTATAATGAATCGAAGTCCCAAAGGGAACGCAGGGTAGCACTACCACATTGTTAAGCTTCTGCGCCACGCGTTTGGCCACCTCGGAGGGCACAAAAAAGTCCGGCCCCAGGCAGCAATGCCAGCCATGGCTCTCGCAGGATCCAAAGGTCACAATGGCGGTGACCTGATCGGCATTTTTTAACAGCTCCTGAACTTCCAGGGCGGTCATTTCGTTAAGCATTACCTTTTTCATTATAAAATTCCTTTCAATCAAATTGTTTCTTAGACTTTTGCACAAGTGCCGTGAGCTTCGCATTCAGTTTCGCACGAAACAATTTTTACACTGTACGTCGTACAGGCTATCGCCTGTTCGCCTACACGTTACAAAATTGTTTGTGGAAACTAAACGCAAAGCAATTTTTGATCAACTCTTTTGAATTTTAGAATTGCTTAAATAGATTCTGATTTATATTTACCCACTTTTTCACCAGTCAGTTGTTGTGAATAAAGATTTTTATTAAATCCGGTCAGCTTCAACCAGTAGTTTCAGCTGGTCTAAAAAAGCTGCCATCCAGAGATTGTCCTGAAGGATGTATTCCGGGTGGGCCATGACTTCCTCCGGCCGCTGTACAAAATCACTGGGGATCATTTCATCGCCGCAATTTTTAATCAGATCTTTAATAATTGCCTGGGTATTTTCCAGATGAAACTGAAAGCCAAAAACCCGTTTCTGGTAGACGAAGGCCTGGTTTTGACAGGCGGCACTGGCTGCAATGACGGTGGCCTCCGGCGGCAACTCGACAAAGGTGTCCCCATGCCAGTGAAACACGACTGGATTGTCCGGGAAAAAGGCAAACAGTGGCGATGCTTTGGCTTCTTCAAAAAACGTGATCGGAAACCAACCGATTTCTTTTTGCTTATTTTTCACGACCTTCCCGCCGATGATATCCGCAATCAACTGACTGCCGAGACACAGTCCTAGGACTACCTTGTTGGCTTCAATAGCGGCTTTAATGAATGCTTTTTCGGCCTTCAGCCAGGGGTATTCCGCTTCTTCATAAATGTTCATCGGCCCCCCCATCACCACCAGCCAATCAAAATCACTCACCTCCGGCAGCACTTCATCGTTATACAATTGTGTCGCAGTGACGGGATAATTGTTGGCTTGGGCCCATTTTAGAATACTGCCGGGATTTTCAAAGGCGACGTGCTGTAAATAGTGAATTCTCATCTGTGACCTTCCTATCTGAATAGTTATCAGTATTTTTTATAGCAAGTATACCATTTTCGGCGCTTTTTCAAAAATATTTTTTATTAAAAGAAATCCATTCCAATAAAAAAAGCGCATCCATAAGAAAATGCACTTCTTTTATTGGTGCTCAAATTTTTGGCCAGAAAAATCTAAGCAGAAATGAGGAATAAATTCTATCAAAAATGTAAATTAATGAAAGCAAGGTAAATTCGGGGATGTCACACACCATCCCCGAGGAAGGGTATTAAATACTGACTTGGAGATGTCCCTTTATTCGAAGAGATTCTAAAATTGGCTAGGAGAAAGTAACCAACTGCCGGAAATCACACACTTCCCGGTTCGCTTGCGATCGTCACCGACGGCAAGACGAAAAAAAATCCTTCTCCAACGGAGAAGGATAAAAGAATCATACTTACAAATCTAAATATAATGCTCTTAAAGTCCTCTAAATCGGAGGTTGTTAAGAAATCACTACAAACAGGTCTTCTGGCTTAACAATCAACTTTCCATCTCCCTTCCCGCTAATTTCTTAACAGTGGCTATGAGACGGTCATCATGTTTTACAGCTGCGATTACAGCAAAGGATTTACACCTTTTTCCCTTGAATATAGGACAAGTTCACTATTTAATTGAATTCATTCTACACGAAAAACTGCTGCTTGTCAATAGCAGTTTTTCTGCAATTCCGAAAGTGTCGCAAGCTTACCAATCAGTTTTGCACGAAACAATTTCTACACTGTACGGCGTACAGGCTATCGCCTGTTCGCCTACACGTTACAAAATTGTTTGTGAAAACTGCTTGGACGCAACCATTGTTCGTTTTATTGAGTTTCGTAAATACCGAAACGGTTGTTTAGTTCACGTCGCCAGTAATAATAAAAATCGGGTTGGCGGCCTTCAGCATCGTTAAACCACCGATGCCTTCGCCCCGGCTGATACCGACCTGAATCAGTTCGACATTGTCAAAATACTGATTCATCAGCGTGGTGGCCTGGGCGGCGTTCTCCAGGGTCACAAAGTTGGCAATGACCCGGCCGCCGGGGCCGGTATTGGCTTTACACCACTGAAAAAGGCTTTCCATATTCCCACCGGAACCGCCGATGATGACCCGATCTACCGGCTCTTTGATTTCAGCCAGCGCCTCGGGCGCCTTGCCGGGGATAATCACCACGTTATCGGCCTTAAAATGGTCTTTATTCTTTTGCACCAGCTCCAGGGCTGTTTGTTTGGCTTCCACGGCATAGACCTTGCCATTTTCGGCGGCATAAGCTGCTTCCATGGTCAAACCGCCGGTACCGGCGCCGATATCCACCACCACATCGTCAGGGTTTATTCCCAGTAACGAAATGGTTAAAATACGGATTTCCCGTTTGGTCATTGGGGCCTTGCCGCGAATATAGGCCTCGTCCTTGTATCCTGCTATCTTACTCATTGATCACCACCACGACTGCCAGTCCTTCCTCCTGATAAGTCAGGGCTTCTGCCACCGTTAGTCGGGTGATCTTTTCATTGGGATAGGACAGCTCTTCACCGACATAAAGAATACTGTTCTCGCAACCGGCTGTCTGCAGGATTCCGGCAATAAAGGCCGTATTATTATTTTTGTCGGTAAGAATACCCAGCTTTTTGTTTTCTGCCAGCGCCGCCGCCAAATCCTGATCCCGACCGTGCAAGCTCAAAAGCCTCGCATCCTCCCAGCTAATAGCCAGTTTGGCAAAAAAATACTGCAGTGAGCTGATCCCAGGAATACAGACAATGTCCTTTTCCGGCACCAATTTTTTTGCATAGGTCAGCAGACTATAAAAACCGCAGTCCCCGGAAACTACCAGGGCGGTTTTGCGGGTCTGATAGCCCTTAGCAACCTTTTCCATCAGCTCACTGAGAGGGGTTCCCTTGCCGATAAAAAGCATCTCCTTGCCACTGGCATCAAAACTTTCGGCGTGGCGGGTGCCACAGAGAATCACTTCCGCTGCGGCAATTTCTTTTAAGGCGATCGGTAAGATATAATCCGGATGCCCCGGTCCCAATCCAATAATTTTTAATGGGTACATAATCGTTTCCTCAACTCTTCTGCGTCTTTGCTTTGTCCTAAAAAGCCATGGATCTTGGAAAACAGCACCACTTCGATATCAATAGTGCCATAAACCCGATCAGTGACTTTCTTCTTTACCACTTCGGCCAGCTGATTAAAATAGTCCGGCAGATTTTCGGCCAGGATTATATCGGTGGCTTCGTCGGTAGTTTTGGCGGCCATGATTTTTGCCATGGTATCCCGGGATGCACCCAGGATACCGGCATGGGCGGTCAGAATCTCCATCCGGCCATCAGCCACGCTGCTATGGGTATTAAATATTCCGCCCGCTACCTTGACAAGCTTACCCAGATGCCCAATTAAAAGAATTTTATCAAAACCCATCCGCTCGGCCTCATCCAGCATAAAGCCGATAAAATTGCTGGTCTTAACCAGCACATCTTCATTAAGCCCCAGTTCCTCCGAGAAGTCTTTGCCATAATTGCCGGGCACAAAGATGATTTCATTAAAGCCCTTGGCATGAAGCACCGAGAGTTCCAATTTCAATGAAGCTTTCCAGGCCTCTTCACTCATCGGTTCCACAATGCCGGTGGTGCCGATAATTGACAGTCCGCCTTCAATCCCCAGCTTGGGATTAAAGGTGCGCTTGGCCAGCTCAACTCCCTGGGGAATCGACAGCTCCACCTGCCAGCCTTTGGGTAAATCGGGCCGATGCTTGATGGCATCAGAATCCAGAACCGCACGAATTTCCTGGGCGATCATCTCTCTGGGGGTGGGATTAATGGCCGGTTGACCTGGGGGGATGCTCAGTCCCACCGAGGTCACCGTCCCAACGCCAATGCCAGCAATAAAAGTGATCCCGGCCTGATCAGATGGGATCACCTTTGCAAAAATCTTAATGCCATTGGTCACATCCGGATCATCCCCAGCGTCTTTGACTACCGAACAGGACGCTTCGTACTCGGAAAAAGTCTGATCATGAAGCACCAGATCCAGGGGCCAGCCTTTGGGCGTATTGATTTTTACCGTATCCCATTTCTGCTGATTTAAAAACATCAGCAGGGCGGCTTTGGTGGCCGCCGTCGCACAGGAACCGGTGGTATAACCATAACGCATTATTTTGCCATTTTTTTCGACGGTTTTATTAAACATCAAAACCCTCCCTTACTGAAGGGGATAATTCTTCTTGATTAATAAGGTCGATAAGTAAGGAATCTTACCCTTTAACACCTCAATATCCCGGATCACCTGCTGGGTTTCCATGCCAATGTTGGACACCAGCACAAAACTTTTCTCCAGCCCTCGGGCTTCCAGCTCCGCTGCCATCCAGGCATTGTTGGCAGAAATCTTCATCACCACAATGTTCTGGTGGGCATCCAGGATCGCCCGGATTTCTTCCTCCGGCTGAGTCATGGCTACAATCCCTAACGACTCTTCGCCCTGGGTCAGCGGAATATTCAGTTGGGCACCTAAATTGCAGAATGACGGCACCCCGGACAGGGTGACCACTTCAATGTTGCGTTTTAACAGATATTCCATCACATAGGAATAAGTACTAAAGACCATTGGATCACCCAGGGTAATAAAGGCGACATCTTTGCCCTGGTTAAGGAGTACCTCTATTTCGTCGGCATTCTCCTGCCACTGTTTTTCAAGAGCTTCCCGTTCTTGAGACAGGGAAATCATTGGGAAATTCATTTCTACAACCTTGGAAAGATCGGAAATGTGGCTTTTAACTATTTCAAAGGCAACACTGGTGCTGCCCATTTTTTTTACCGGTGTAATCACCGCATCACAGGCATCTAAAACCTTAGCCGCCTTAACGGTCAGCAGATCCGGATCGCCGGGACCGACTCCGATGCCGTAAAAAATTCCTTTTTTTGCTGCACTCATGATCTTTACCATTCCCTTCCCAATTGATAAAGCATGGCGTTAAGAATAGCAGCCACTACTGGACTGCCACCTTTACGGCCGTTGATTCGGATGACCGGGCTGTCAATCTGATCCAAGGCTTCTTTTGATTCGGCTGCACCGACAAAACCGATGGGGGCACCAATGATCAAGGCTGGTTTGGCAGTACCCTGTTTGACCTGTTCAATTAATGTATAGAGCGCAGTTGGCGCATTACCGATGGCAAAAATACCGACGCTGTCGTCTTTTAAGGCTTTTTCCATGCTGACAGTTGAGCGGGTAACGCCACGTTCTTTCGCTTCAGCAGCGACATCGGCATCATGAACGTAATTAACAATTTCAATGCCGTGATCGGCCAGTGCTTTTTTATTGACGGCGACCTGAATCATCCGGGTGTCGGCGTAGATTTTTTTGCCCTGTTTCAAGGCTTCCATCCCACTTTCATAGCCACCATTTAAAATTTCCAATAAATCGGCATATTCAAAATCAGCGGTGGTGTGAATGATTCGTTTAACCATCGGGGCAATCGCTTCCGGGAAAACCTTGTCTCCCAGTTCTTCGGTAATAATCTCAAAACTACGCTCTTCAATTTCTCTCGGGTTGTTAATGTATTCCATCTTGTCTCGCTTTCGTAAATGAATTTTTTTATTTATTGCATCAATCGATGCTCTATTTTTACACCGTTTCGGTGATAATTTTTATTCCGCCGGGGATCAGGCGATTGTGATAGATTTCGGCGTAAACCGAATCGGGAACAAATTTTTTAAAGGCCTTGTGGAAATCCTCTTCCTGAAAATCACCCTTGTCATACATAATCCCAATCACCGTGCCACTATGGCCGATGACGGTGCCCAATCCGCCAAAATCCCGGGACAGACCAATCAGACAATCCAGATAGTTCTTATTTAACCGCTTCTGGTTAAGGATAGCGCTCTTGGTACAAGCCGCGCCGATATCTTTCAGGCTGTTGGTGCGCACCCCTTGTTCAAACTGAGCGACAATTTCGGCAAAGGTTTCTAAATCCTCTGGTGAATAGTCATCCTGGGTTTCATTAAAGGTCATGGTATCAATGCCGCCATGAAAATCAACAATCAGGATGTCCGCCGACACGGTGCCGTCAAATTCCTTTAGCACCGAGCCACTGATATGATTAAACAAATTTAATTCTTCAAACATCAAATTATCGGAGGGCTCAATGGTCGTGCACAGGGCACCGATCTCTTTGGGGGTCAGACCCAAGTTAAAATATGCCGAAAGTCCGGCGGCCATGCCGGCAATGTCAGCGGTACTGCTGGCCATGCCTTTCTCCAGCGGAATCTCGCTGGTCATGGTAACATGCAAATGCTCCATTTCCGGCTGGGGAATTGCGAAGTGCCGGAAAACTGCTTCGACCAGTTTTTTTGTTTTGAGTTTAAGACACTCAATATTCCCCGGACCTTCTTCAAGAATAATCCGGGAATAACGGTCAATCGGGCTGGATACCAGACAGGGGCTGCCATCATACCAGCCCTGGATGTATTCGCCGCAGGTGCCCGGGGTTTTAACTGTAACCCGCCTCATGCCTGCCCCGCTTGGTGCTCAAGAACCACATTTAAGAGACTGGTTAAAAACAGCGGATTGCTGTAAAAATGAATATGAGGATAGCCAGCCAGAACGTTTTTCTGGCGATAGCCGCAAGTCCAGGTTTTACCTTTTTTGGTGATCACATAGGCAGTCGGCAAGGCTTCGGTGGTACTCACCAGACTGTGATGAAATTCGTGTCCCCGGATCTCGATGGTTTTGCCGCACAGATAGGCGGCGATATTGACATATCCAAACCGCTGCAGCCGTTTGGTCATCTGAGCATCGGCCTCGAAAAAGCCCACTGCTGGATTGGTTTCGCCGCTGTTTAAGGTCATCGAGTTGGTTAAATACATCAGCCCGCCGCACTCGGCATAGCAGGGTAGTCCGGCTTCCAGCTTACTTTTGATATCGGCGATCATTGCGGTGTTGGCTGCCAGCTCGGCGCCGAAGATTTCCGGAAAGCCCCCGCCGATATATAGGCCATCGAGCGGCTCAGGAAGACTTACATCATTAAGCGGACTGAAAGGAACCACTTCCACCCCGGCATGCTTAAGCGCCATAAAATTGTCATCATAGTAAAAATTAAAGGCTCGGTCTTTGGGCACCCCTATCCGCAGACCTTGATATTTAGCGGCGTAATCTGCAAAAGGATCGGCATAAGCCCTGACCTCCTGATCGTGCTGGCTGATTTCCCATAGTTTATCGAGATCAATATGGGCTTCGGCCAATGCTCCGGCCTTGTCCACCTTGTCCCGGAAATCAGCAATCTCTTCCACTGGCACCAGCCCCAGATGACGGCTGTCCATAACAATATCGGGATTGTTGGGGAAATACCCCAGACAGGTCACATCGTTATAGGCTTCTATCATTTCTTTTAATAAGAGATAATGGGATTCGGTTGAGATCCGGTTGATGATGACCCCGGCAATTTTGGTATCGGGATCAAAATCGACATAGCCTTTAACCATTGCCGCCGCACTTTTGGCCATGCCCCGGCCATCGATGATCAGAATCACCGGCGCATCAATGGTTTTAGCCAGATAGGCGCTGCTGCCGACATCCGATTCCAGACTATGGCCGTCATAAAGACCCATCACCCCTTCAACGATACCCAGATCGTTTTCTGCCAGACGACGGGAGAATAACCCCCGGATCGTTTCTTCGTCTAACATCCAGGTATCCAGATTAATGGACGGCTCGCCGGTTACAAAGCGGTGAAACATCGGATCAATGTAATCCGGCCCGGTTTTGAAGGGCTTTACCCTCAGTCCCCGTTTCTTGAAGGCTGCCATGATGCCCATGGTGACGGTTGTTTTGCCGACGTTACTGCTGGCTCCGGCCAGCATAAAATAATTCATAATTGTGTCTCCTTTTTCCAATGACATATCTCGTTATTCGCATTCACTGATCGACCGCTAAAAACCGTTTAATACGAAATTATTTATCTTCAATTAGCGTCAAGGCTTTAACTATTTCAATAAATTCCTGATGATCATCAATTTCATTAACCGTCTTGTGCTTTTTGATCGCTTCCAGCCGCTTTTGCAGCTGACCTTCGGTAAAATCATTATTCAGACAATTGCGGTGGAAATATATCTCCCCCGGTAGCTTTTCCAGACCGTTCAGATTTGTAATGTTGCCGTGGCCAAAGGGCAGATCAGAAATCAGAATCAGGTCGCTCTTAGCCATAACGGCCAGGTTTTTAACCTGTTTTTCACTGCTGATGGCCGTAAAGGGACTTTCTTCAATCATCGGAATCCCCAGTACATCACAGATAGTCCAATCATCGCTGCCCTGGTTGACCACCCCGGCGGTGAGCTGATGACCCATGGCTTCGAGTTCTTCAAGCACCTGGGAGGCCCTGTTGCCACCGCAGATCACATGAATCCGCAAGCTGCGGTAGTCCTCCGATTCTTTAATCACCCGCAGGGGAATAATTTCCGGTTTTCCAAACAGCTTGTTCTCCTTGATAAACATTTTCATCTCATAGACTTTTTTAAGGTTAGGCTCGGTGATCACATCTTTGGGGATGCCATCGACAATCGCCTTGCCGTCTTTCATTAAAATCAGGCGGTTACAGTAACGGGCCGCCAGATTAATATCATGCAGCACGGCCACCACCGTCATCGATTTTTTCAGATTGAGATCGCGAATCAGCTCCATCACTTCAATCTGGTGGTGGATATCGAGGGCCGAGGTCGGTTCATCCAACAGAATAATGTCCGGTTCCTGGGCAATCGCCCGGGCAATAATCACCCGTTGTTTTTCCCCGCCGCTGAGATTATTGTAGAGCCGTTTTCTAAACGGGAGGGTCTTGGTAGCCCGCATCGCCTCCGTCACAATGTGGTAGTCATTCTGACTTTCCCTGGTCCGATAACTTAAGTAGGGGTTTCGTCCCATCAGAACAATATCCTCAACGGTAAAATCATAGTCGATATCAAAGGACTGGGGTACCACTGCAATCATCTGGGCCCGTTCCCGTTGGCTATAGCTGGTATTGTCCTTTTCTTCCAGGGTGATGACCCCGGATTTCACCGGCAACAGACCAGACAAACATTTGAGCAGAGTCGACTTCCCGGTGCCGTTAGGACCGATCAGGCCGACAAACTCACCCTGGCAGATGGTGGCGTTAAAGCCCTGCAGGATGTCTTTTTCACCATAGCCGGAGACCACATCCTTAAAATCCAGCATGACTTTTGGCATTAATCGTTCCATCTCAGGCACCTCCCTGCTTGCGTTTTCTAAGCAGATAGACAAAGAAAGGCCCGCCAAAGGCGGCGGTGATAATCCCAACGGGAATTTCCTGCCCGGCCACCGTTCGGGCCAGGGTATCGCAAAGAATCAGAAACGCCCCGCCAAAGAGCAATGAGAATGGAATGAGTACCCGGTGTTTGGGCCCGGTTACCAACCGCACAATATGCGGCACCACCAGTCCCACAAAGCCGATGATCCCGGTTACCGAAACCACCGCCGCCGTCAGCAGGGACGAGGTAATCAGAATTTTCTTTTTTAACCGTTCGGTATCGACGCCCAGCTGGGTGGCGGTTTCCTCGCCCAGGAGCATGATATCGAGCTCCCGCACTGAAGTCAGCATGATCACCCCGCCAATCAGCACATAGGGCAGGACTGTTAAAACCTGATCCCAGCCCTTGCCGTTTAAACTGCCCATGATCCAGAACATAATCTGGGTCATTTCTTCCTGATTAAAAATCATCAGTAGATACATAATCGCACTGATGGTTTGACCAATGGCAATCCCGCTGAGCAGCAGCGTCGCCACCGGCACTTTGCGACCAACCCGTGAAATACTGTACACCACCAGAATGGTGGTAAAGGAACCAACAAAGGCTAAAATCGCCGTACCATTCATTCCGAACAAACTGCTGGAAAAATTCATGACAATACCAATCGTCGCCCCCAGCGCCGCCCCGGAGGATACTCCTAAAATATAGGGGTCGGCCATCGGGTTTTTAAAAATGCCCTGGTAGGCGGCGCCACAGATAGCCAGCACTCCACCGGTAATAAAGGCCAAAATAATCCGGGGCAGACGGACATTCCAGATAATCGCAATGGCCCCGTCACTGATATTTTCCATCCCAAGATCGATATGAAAAATCTGATCCAATAGAATTTTATTGGCATCCCAAAAAGAAATCGATGCCACCCCCAATAAGGTACAGACGTAAATGATGATGATGCACATGGCAATGGACAGGATGATGCCATATTTCTTGACGGTATTCTTCATGTATTCTCCCACTAATCATTTTGTCTGTTCACCCCCTGAGTCTCTCTACTTAAGAAAACCAGGGGGCGAACAGCCTTCGCCCCATCAGACAAACTTATTTGGTAAATATTTCCGGATAAATGCTTTCGGCTATTAAGGCCATCCCCTCAATAATTCGGGGACCGGGCCGCTGAATCATATCACTTTCCGGGGTCAGGTATTCAAAGTAGATCAGTTGATCATTAATGATCGCATTGATCTTATCAAAACCAGCGGTGGCTTTAACATCCTCCGGTTTGGTATAAAGCGAAATATAAACATCCGGATTATCAGCAATGATTTCTTCGGTGCTGAGCTGCGGCCATTGTTCTGCTCCATCAGCGGCAATATTGACGGCGTTCAAATCGGTCAGCATCGAATCCAAAGTGGACCCGGGACCAGCGGTATAGAATTTTCCGATATCAAAGAAAACTGACTTTTGGGTTTTGGCAGTCTTCGCCTTTTCGATTAACGCTTCTCGGTCAGCTTGCATTTTTTTAACTATTTCAGTCGCTTTGTCGTTGGCATTGGTGACCTCGCCAGCCTGAACAATATTGGCCAGGACGCCGTCAATATTGGCAGCATTAAAGGTAATTACCTTGGCGCCAGTGGCTTCCAACTGTTGTTTGATATCATCGGAGACAAAATCCGAGGCCACCACAATATCCGGTGCCAACTCAATAATTTTTTCCAGGGTTGGTGCGTTAAAACTACCAATATCGGTCACGGCTAAAGCGGCTTCGGGGTAATCACAGTATTTGGTCCGTCCGACGACCTTGTCCCCCTGATCCAGGGCAAACAGGATTTCGGTTGTTGCCGGAGACAATGAGACGATCTTCTGGGGTTCTTTTTCAATGGTCACTGAATTACCGGCATTATCGGTTACCGTGACCGGGTAAGTAGTCGAGCCGCTTTTTGTTTCGACGCCTGATTCATCCGCTGTCGTTTTGCCTGGCTGACAGCCGGTAAAGGATACCATTAAAGCAATCACAGCAAGAATCACCAACCAATTTCGCATGCTTTTCTTTTTCATTTTCGTCCTTCTTTTTCTTTATTTTTTTGCATTTTTTTGCAAAAATAAATCCAGCTTCCTGTGGAGGCTGGATACTAAACAAACGGTTTAATCCTGTTCTTCCCACCGAAGAATATCAATGATTATGAGTGTCCTGACTTATGCATATTCTTGATTCTCACTTCCCATCCTTAAAGACAGTGGCACAAAAATCTCGTTGGCAATTACAGTAGCGGGGGCTGTAGAGGTCTTCCACCTCTTTCCTCATCACTTCTTTATTTATATTAGTGGCAGTGTATCATAGAATCGGCAACTTTTCAATTGATTATTTTTGCGGTGGTTTTTCATCATTTATGGCCAGACTCTCAAGCACCGCCCGGGCAAAATCAAGCGGTTCCTTTTCCCGCCAGTCTTCATTGGCCAGCACCTCGTAGGAAATGATCGTAATCGTTGGCACGGTCAGAATTTCGGCCATTACCTGATCTAAGGGAATGCTGCCTTCGCCGGGAATCCAGTGGCGGTCAGCCTTAAAATCATTGTCGGACAGGTGCAGGGCCTTAAGCCGGTCTTTATGCTTTTTTAGAATCCGGCCGCAGTTCTGTTCTTCCAGAAAATCGTGGGAGCTGTCATAGCACATCCCAAAGCGGGGGGCATTAATCTGATCGAGCAGATAACAAAGCAGATGCTGGCGGGAAACATTTTCCACCGCCAGATCGACATCGTATTTTTCGGCGGCATCAGCCAGCTCGGAGAAGAAGGCCAGGCCTTTATCGAGATCCGGCTCAAATTCATCGAGATCATTGGTGTGCATCACCATCGCCGGGATTTCAAAAGCCTGGCAATCTTTGAGATAATCTTTGAACATCTGCAGCTTGGGTTTTATCTCCATCCGGGAGGCGGTCCAGATGTCGCTGTAGCCGATAAAGGGGGCATGGATATTGGTGATCCCCAAACCGTTTTTTCGAACCAACTCTGGGAATTCTTCTTTTTTTAAGGCCCAGGGCTCAAACTCATCCTCCCAGGAAATCATCACCTCATCAAAACCGGCATCGGCAATGATTTTGATGCGGTCTTCAAATTTCATAAAATAGCCAAACCAGGAAAACATACTATACTTCATAATGGCCTCGCATTCTCAAATAAATTTAGGTCTTTTGCTGATATTTACCCGTGCTCTTCAAATCGCCACTCTGGTCATCTTTTAAAAACTGCGCTATAATATCTCTAATACTAAAATTGGAGCGTGTTCATGAAAAAATATTACAAAGGCATCTTGATCGGCATTGGCTTTATCGCCTTATCCGCCATTCTTTACTATTCGCATTTTTTGATTTTCAAGGATTCTCATCATATCTTTTTGTATCTGCTGGGCGACATTGCCTTTTTACCGATTGAAGTCTTATTGGTTTCGGTGATTTTTCATAAGGTCATTGAAGATAAGGATAAAAAAGAACGGCTCAAAAAAGTCAACATGGTACTCAGTGTTTTCTTCTCCGAGGCCGGTGTTGAACTGATGCAGTTCTTTTCCCGGGAAGATCAACACCTCCCAGATTTTCGCGAATTTCTGCTGATCAAACCGCAGTGGGATAACCGGGATTATAAAAACGCCCTGAAGAATCTGAAGGGGGTTCGCCATCATCTGAGTTTTTCCGGGCCCTGCCTTACGAATCTCAGCGAATTTTTAACGTCGCACCGGGAGCTTTTTTTAAAACTGCTGGAAAACCCGTTTCTGGTTGAGCATGAAACCTTTACCGACCTGGTTATGTCGCTTTCCCATGCTGAGCAGGAACTGTCCAGCCGCAAAAACCTGCTAACGCTCAATGACAATGATTACCGCCACCTGATGACCGATATTGAACGGGCCTACCAACTGCTGCTGGTGGAATGGCTGCTGTATATGAACCACCAGCGCAAGTCCTATCCGTTTTTGTACTCTTTTTCGATCCGAACCAATCCCTTTGATCCCCAGGCCGAAGTCGAAATTCAATAACCAACGTTCTTCTCAACCTTTAGGGTTATCGCTCAACTACCGTACCGACCAATTGTTAATCTGTTGTTCGCCGCGCCATGCGAAATCCGCTTTGCTCCTTTCGCATTGGTCGCGGGCAGTCGCCAACTACAAGCAAGCTTGTGATTGGCTCGTTGCCTGCGCGCAGAATCGGACAGGCGATGCCATGTCCGCTCCGATGCGTACAACATGATGTAACAATTGTCGGTACTGGGTTATCTTGAGACAACAAATAGCTTTTTGATCTTACTCGCTGATCGTCTCCACCGACTCGATGGTGTATTTCTGTTTGCTGAAAACCAGCTCCATCAGCATCGACAAGTATTTGATGATCACCGCCAGAATCACAAAGACGCCGAAAAAGCCAAAGACAATCACCAGCATCATCGAGGTATAGCCGGACACCACGTCTTCGGTAACATAGCTGACCAGGGTATAGATGCCAATGCCAAAGGTGGCTACCATCATAAAGACCGCTGCCAGCAGGGTCATCTTATAGGCCACATTGGTAAACAGAATCAGCGAATCGGCGGCCATTTCTTTGCGTTGATAGCGGGTTTCCTTATCGTAGCCCTTGGTGCAGGAGCGGTCATTGTCGTACTCGATGGTGTCGATCTTCAGGCCGCAGTTGGCGTAAACCGCCTTACGGTAGGGAATCGTCTTGCTCATCGAATGGACCCGGTTAATCGCCCGGCGCGACAACACCCGGAAGTTTTCGGTTCGCAGGGGATGGGGGCTGCGGGAATACCGGTTAAAGACCGCATAAAAAAGTCGCGAGGTCTTGCGGCCGCATTTTTTCGGGGCGGCATTGACGATATCAAAACCGGTCAGGCTGTGGTAATAGACATCCATCATCAGCTCGGCATCATAATCCATCACCATGTTATCAAATTCAAAGACGAAATCACCGATGGACAGATCAATCCCGGCATTCATGGCCAGCTCAACGCCCTGATAAAAGCTCATGTTGACGACGTTGATGACGGTACCTTTGATGCTTTTGCCAATCTCCCGGATCACTGCCAGGCTGTTGTCATCCGAAGCGTCATTGACGCAGATGATCTGGTAGTTTTCAAAATTGGCACTTAAAACCGCATTGATTTTTTCCAGAAAATCCCGGATTCGCTCTTCATCATTATAAATATAGATCACCGCCGAAACAAAGTTCTTTTCTTTGTCCCGAACGGTCACCTTCTGTTCTTGCTGTCTAGTCATTTTTTAGTACCTCATCCAAATCGTAAACCGTGTTTATTTTTCCCGATAATACCGAGACAAAGGTTGGCTTTTCGCTGACCTTGCGGATCACCGTCGGCCGGGAGTCGTCCACCTCGGAAGCCTTTAAGATCGGCTTCATTGAATAGAGTGAGCCCTCGTAGCTAAAACCGTACTCGGCCTTTAGATATTTCTCAGCCATATTGGACATGTAGGGCCAGGCGGATTGGGGCTTTGCGACGCAATCGTTGCAATTGCCCAGCTGTTCGGGACTGCAATATCCCCAGCTCTTTGTTTGACAGTTAAACTGCGGCAGGCTGTCAAAGGACGAAACATGGGGGGTAAAGGTGACTGAAGTCAGGGAATGATAGCCGCTTTTGCCAAAGGGCATTACCGAAAAAAAAGGCCCGTCCATCACCGTAATGCCGACCTCCTGGAGTTTGTCCTGGGGTTTACAGAGAATGATTTCACAGAGCTCATACTTAATTTTAAAGGGCTCATAACCGGCCAGACTAAGAATCTGATTGGTGGAACCATAGGTGGCGTTAAGCAGGAAGCCCGTTTCTAAAGCGGCACCGCTTTCCAGCGTCAGGACGTAGCTGTCTGGCCCCTTATCAATCTGCTGCAGTCGGACGCCATAGTTGATTTCAACATTTTTCATTCCGGTCAGCGCATCGACAAAAAACTGCCCCAGAATCCCGGCGTCATAGGTATATTCCTTGGTCAGGTAGGCGCCGTCACAAAGGCCCTTTTTAAAATACTTGTCGGGCATTAATTCTTCACAGGGAATCTCGGCGGCCTGACAGAATTGGACAAACTGTTCCCGGTTGGTCCAGCTGAAGCTGTCGCTGGTGGCGTAAACCTGATCAAAGGCACTGTGAATGCAGAAATCATAATCCTTGATAAAACGGTTGAAATAATGGGCTGATTTGATGGCCGTGGCATAAGACCGGGGATAATGATAGCCCATGTGAACCCGGGCCTGGTTGATGTAGGTGGCCCGCTGAAAGGGGGATTTTTCCCATTCCAGCACCAGCACCCGCTCGCCCCGCTCGCCACAGAGCTTGGCGGCATAAAGACCGTAAAGCCCGGCGCCGATAATGATCTTGTCCCATTTGCTTTTGTTTGCGGTCATCTTATTGCTCCAATGCCTTGGGCACAAAAGCATTGATGGCAGCCACTACCGTATCAATCTCAGCGTCGGTCATCCCATAAAAAAGCGGCAGCGATAAAACCTCGTCGGCCAGTTTTTCGGTAATCGGCAGACTGCCCGGGCCGATCTTTAAATACGCATAGGCTTCCGACAGATGGGGTGGGATCGGGTAGTGAATAATACTGCCAATGCCCTGTGTTTCCAGATAATCTTTCAGCTCATCCCGATAGGGCGTGGTCACGACAAACTGATGCCAGACTGTGGTAGCCTGGACCCGCAGCTTTGGCAGCGCAATTACAGGGTTGTTCATTTTGTTAAGATAGGTCATGCAAACCCGGTTGCGGTCGGCATTAAGCGCGTCCAGATAACGAAGCTTAACGTTTAGCAGCCCGGCCTGAAGTTCATCGAGCCGGGAATTGGTGCCGACCACCTTATTATAATAGCGCTTCTCACTGCCGTAAAACCGATACATCCGAAAGGCCTGATCCAGTTCCGGGCTGTTGGTGGTAATCGCCCCACCATCACCAAATGCGCCAAGATTTTTGGATGGATAAAAACTGAAACAGCCGATATCCCCAAAAGAACCGGTCATCTGACCCTGATAGGTGGCGCCATGGCTCTGGGCGCAATCTTCTACCAGATAAAGGTTATGCTTTTTGGCAATCGCCACGATCTTATCCATTTCGCAGCAGGTGCCGTAAAGGTGCACCACCAGAATGGCTTTGGTCTTGTCGGTAATTCTTTCTTCGATTTTGTCCGCATCGATGCTATGAAAGGCGTCCGGCTCGACAAAAACCGGGGTGGCATCGTTAATGGTAATGCCCATGACGCTGGCAATATAGGTATTGGCCTGAACAATGACCTCATCACCGGCGCCAATGCCCAAGACCCGAAACGACAGCCACAGGGCATCTAAACAGTTGCCCAGGCCAACGCAGTAACTGGTGCCGATATAGCTGGCAAAATCTTTTTCAAAGCGGTCCACCTCATCCCCGAGAATGTAGCTGCCGCTTCTT
Organism: Acetobacterium sp. UBA5834; assembly: GCF_002435675.1. Taxonomy (NCBI): domain Bacteria; kingdom Bacillati; phylum Bacillota; class Clostridia; order Eubacteriales; family Eubacteriaceae; genus Acetobacterium; species Acetobacterium sp. UBA5834. The sequence goes on from NZ_DJGY01000020.1 coordinate 109,587, forward strand.
AAGATTTCCAGGGCTTTGTTTTCATATTCTTGCTGATGTTCTTCAAAATGACGTAGTAAATTGTTTGCTGGTACCTTCATCTTAACTCCTTGCTGTCAGCCTTTTGTTCGATCTTCTTTGATAAACTCTGACTTTAAAAATTTGATCTGCTTAAGATAGGATACCACAGTTTTAACAACCTTTACCTTAGTATCGTAATCATCTTTCCAGATTACCGGAATATCATAAACGGCGATGCCCTGGCGCTCAGCCCGCAACAGCAGCTCCACGCAATAAAACCAGCCATTGTCCTGGCTGGAAGCGGCAATTAACTGATCAAAGGTGTCTTTGCGGTAAAAATCAAAACCACAGAGGGCATCGGTAAACTTATTTTTAAACACCACATGCAAGAGGCTATTAAGCCCCCGGGAGGTCAATTCTCTTGATAGCTTGCGGCCCGTCACGGCCGAATTTTTCATCAGCCGCGACCCCTTAATAATTTTTACATCGGGCTGGTTTTCAAAAATATCCTTTACCTGTCTGAGATGTTCGATATCGGTGGACAGGTCAATGTCCATATAGCCGATCACTTCGCAGCTGTTATCTGCCGCACCGGTTCGCAGGGCTACACCGACCCCTTTTTCTGGGGTTTTTAGATATTCGACTTCTTTATACTTTTCACACAAGCGGCGGCTGATGGCTTCGGTGGCATCGGTGGAGCCATTATCGATGATGGTCAGCTGATAATCAAACAGTTTGTTTTTTTTGAGGAATATCAGGGTTTTTAAGATCCCCTTTTCGAGGCGCCGTTCTTCATCGAGAACGGGAAATAATATATTTACTTTCATGCGTCATCCTTTTGCTTTTTATTCTTTCAGCTTGGGAATATTAAGGTCATAAGGCGGATAGACCACCCCTTTTTCGGTGATGATGGCAGTGACGTTCTGGTGGGGGGTGACATCAAAGGCCGGGTTTTCCATATTGACCCCGTCGGGTGCCACCTGAACCCCGCCAATATGGCTGATCTCCCGGCAATCCCGTTGTTCGATGACAATTTCATCCCCGGACTGCATCTCAAAATCAATGGTCGAGGTCGGTGCGGCCACATACATTGGGATGCCATGGGCCTTGGCCAGTACCGACACCGAATAGGTACCGATTTTATTGGCGACATCGCCATTGGCTGCAATCCGATCGGCGCCGACAATGACGCCGTCAATTTTACCCTGCTTCATCATCCAGCCCGCCATGTTGTCGGTGATCAACGTTACCGGAATGCCGTCGGCGTGGAGCTCATAGGCCGTCAGCCGGGCACCCTGTAAAAACGGCCGGGTTTCATCGGCATAGACAGAAATATTCTTGCCCGCTTCATGGGCGGCCCGGATCACGCCCAGGGCGGTGCCGTAATCGGCGGTGGCCAGAGCACCCGCATTGCAGTGGGTCAAGAGGGTATCACCTTCGTGGATCAGTTCGGCGCCATGCTTGCCCATGTCCCGGCACATCTGAATGTCCTCGGCACAGATTGCATCGGCTTCCTGTTTTAAAATCGTCACCAGCTCGGCCGGTTCTTTATCGGCATTGGCCGCCATCACATCTTCCATCCGCTTAATCGCCCAGAATAAATTCACGGCGGTGGGACGGGTAGACGCCAGTAATTCGCAAACTTCTTTCATTTTAACATAAAAAACATCTTTTGGCTCGTTTTGATATTCCAACGCACCAAAATAAACACCGTAGCCAGCGGTTACCCCGATGGCCGGTGCGCCCCGGACAATCATATCGACAATCGCTTTGGCAATTTCCCGATAATCGGTATAGGAATTAACAATGAACTCCGTGGGAAGCTTGGTCTGATCAATCAGCCTTAGCTTCCCCTCTTCAAAATAAACAGGTTTCAAGCCTACACCTCTAATTTATCGATGAGCTTAAAGATCAGCGCTTTTACTTTTTCGGCATTTTCGTTTAAAACCCGGATCACATCCTCGTTGGTGACTGGCTTAATGTCCGGATGGCCTTCGAGCCCGGCATCGTAATCGGTGGTCAGGGCAATGTTCACCACCGGGATTTCCTGTTCCAGACAGAGATAGCCTTCAGGATACTGGGTCATATTAACCACATCGGCACCCAGCATCGCAAACATCCGGCTTTCAGCCACGGTTGAGAAACGAGGCCCGTTAATAACGATCACTGTCCCGCCAAAATGCGCCGTAATTCCGCATTCTTTAGCCGCTTCCATCGCCAGCACCCGCAGGTTTTTATCGTAGGGATGGGCCGAACTGAGATGATTGACCTTCGGTTTTTCAAAAAAGGTATCTTTTCGGCCAGAGGTCATATTGATAAACTGATCGGTGATCACAAAATCGCCGGGTTTGATATCAAACTTAAGACTGCCCACACAGCAGGGCGAGATAATCGCTTTGACCCCCAGGGTTTTTAAGGCATAAATATTGGCCCGGTAATTAATCTCTGACGGGTTAAGGGTATGTTCTTTGCCGTGCCGGGGCAAAAAGGCCACGGTTTTTTCGCCTACTTTGACCAGGCTGATATCGTCCGATGGCTTGCCATAAGGGGTGTCCACTTCAATTTTTTTCACATCACTACTGAGCTCATAAAGACCGGAACCGCCAATAACACCAATGTCTGCTGAATAATACATCATTTCTCTCCTTCAAATTGTTTTTATTTAGGTGATATAAAATTACTACCGTGAGCTTTACGATCAGTTTCGCACGAAACAATTTTTACACTGTACGGCGGACAGTTCGATGAACTGTTCGCCTACACGTTACAAAATTGTTTGTGGAAACTGATCGCAAAGCAATGATTGTTCGATGTTTTTGATTTTCTCTCAAATGTCGAGTTGATTTTAGGCATTTGAGAAAGCGCCGTAATACAAATTAGATTGTGCCCGAGATGACAAAGGCCATCCCAAACACAATCTCGATCGTTACTACTATTCTATTCGGGAATTACCAGGGTTGCCAGGGTTGACTTGGTGACAATGGTTTCTTCCTCGTCATCAAGGCTGGCTTTAAAACCCAACCACTGATAGTTGCTGTCGTCCTCTTCTTCTGCGACCGTCTCTTCACTCACTTCCGAAAACGCTTCTTCAACTGCATCACAGCTGACTGCTGGTTCGGTCACTGCTTCTTCAGCTGCCGCTTCTTCGACCTGGGGTGCAGCCAGATCCGGAAACACTTCCCCTGCTGGCTCAGTCGCTTCATTTTCCGCCGGTATTTCTTCGCCGTCGAGAATCAGCTCGGTCATTTTTGGGATTGGACGTTTGACGATTTCATCATCATCAAGGTTAGCCTTAAAGCCCAGCCATTGATACTTGCTGTCGTCTTCTTCCTCAATCACCACTTCGGTAGCTTCCGGTTCCGGTTCGGCCGTTAAGGTAACCACTTCCACCAGCACGTCTTCAGTCTTAACTTCCGGGGCCGTGTCTTCTTCGTAGATTTTTTGTGCTTCCACTTCTTGTGCTGTCATTTCCGGAATCACATCTTCTTCGCCCTGAATGGTAACGGTATAACCCTTTTTCATGACTTCATCTTCAGGGTTCTTATCGGCTTTATAGCCGACCCAGCTTTTCTGGGGCCGATAAGCTGGAATTTCATCATCGATAATCCTGGCTCTGGCGGCAACCGCCGCTCTGCCACCATGGATGGTCTCCTCCGGTTTGATGACTTCCGAAACCTGGAACTCATCCACCGGCGCCCGGTGTTTGTCCCGTTCCCAGCTCTTCTTTTTATCGGGAAAGTATTTTTTGAGGATTTCTTTGGGAATTTCTTCATTGCAGAGGATTGCCGACACCGAGGTCAGCACCTCCGGCAAGCGGTAGGTATCGCCCCACTTGATTGTCATGCCGACCTCATATTTAAGCAGATCGGCCACATTAAAGCCAAGCGACTCCAATGAAAAGCGCATCATGCCGGGATGACGGCATGGTTCATTGGTTTTTCTGGCACAGGCCAGCCCCTGGGTTTCACAGATCGGGCAATTGCCGGGAATCAGACCGATCACCCCATCGACTTCGTTTTCAATTTCCAGTAGGGTTTTCCAAGTCATCACCTTGATCGCCTGGAGTTTGTCGGTACAGTAGTCTTTAACCGCCTGAGGATCACGGATATTTCTTAAATCTTCCCGGGAGACCTCAAACTGTCTGCCGATGATGTGCATGTATTTAAACTGTTTTAGAAAGATTGCTTCATCAAATGCGTAAGTTGGGCAGGACCAGTATTTGGAAAAATTTGGACATGCCTTGCAAAAGCCCAGCGTCTTGTCCCGGTCGAAATACTCATCCATTAAGTACTCCACTCTTTTTGCTCCCAGGCTAAGTTTATTTTTTAATTCCATTCGTTTACATCCCTTCTCAATCAATCCGCAGATCAATCGACCAATTATCTATCGTTTCATTTAATTAATTTTTAAGATAAGTTCCCGAACCAAAGATAAAATTCACCTATTTTAGGTTCTTGCCCTATTCTACATCGATTTCGCCATTTCATCAATTAAACTTTTTGTCCTATTCGGGTATTTTTCCTCGATTCGTAAAAATGACAAAATATTACCTGTTTATTTTGAATTTTTAAGTTTATAATTAAAGGAGTAATTTTTTGAAGGGAGATTAATGAATGGAATATTCTCACGAAATTAAAAGAATGTGTACCGTTGGTAATAACGCAAACCACGGTTGTGCCCCAATCCCAGAGGAGGGAAAATGGGTTCAGGCAAAAGAAGTCACCGACATCTCCGGTTTGACACACGGTATTGGCTGGTGTGCTCCACAACAAGGCGCCTGTAAATTAACCCTTAATGTAAAGGATGGCATCATCGAGGAATGTCTGATTGAAACCATCGGTTGTTCGGGAATGACTCATTCAGCTTCGATGGCCTCTGAAATTATGCCAGGAAAAACAATCTTAGAAGCACTTAACACGGATTTAGTTTGTGACGCAATTAACACCGCCATGCGGGAATTGTTTTTACAAATCGTATATGGTCGTACCCAAACGGCATTCTCTGAGGGCGGCCTGCCGGTTGGCGCCGGACTTGAAGATTTGGGCAAAGGTTTGCGAAGCCAGGTTGGTACCACCTATGGTACCCTTGCCAAAGGTCCCCGCTACCTGGAAATTGCCGAAGGTTATATCCAGCAATTGGCCTTAAACAAAAACGATGAAATCGTTGGTTACTCCTTCGTTCATCTTGGAAAAATGATGGAAAGTATCAATAACGGCGTTGAGCCAGCCGTCGCTTTGGAAAAAGCCTCTGGCAAGTACGGACAATTCGACGATGCGGTCAAATACATCGATCCAAGAAAAGAATAGGAGGAAATCACATGGCATTATTTGAAAGTTATGAAAGAAGAATCGCTAAAATTGAAGAAGTTTTAGCTGCCAATGGCATTGCCTCTTTAGAAGAAGCAAAAGCGATTTGTGATGAAAAAGGCATTGATGTGGCTGGCATTGTTAAAGGCATTCAGCCCATCTGTTTTGAAAACGCCTGCTGGGCGTACACCCTGGGTGCGGCTCTGGCCATTAAACGGGGCATTACCAATGCGGCAGACGCCTCTGAAGTCATCGGTGAAGGCTTACAGGCTTTCTGTATTCCCGGTTCGGTGGCCGAACAACGGAAGGTTGGTTTAGGTCATGGTAACTTAGGCGCCATGCTCTTAAGAGAAGACACCGAATGTTTTGCCTTCCTGGCCGGCCATGAATCCTTTGCGGCGGCTGAAGGTGCCATCGGCATCGCCCGCTCAGCCAACAAGGTGCGGGTCAAACCGCTGCGGGTTATCTTAAACGGTTTAGGAAAAGACGCCGCCCTGATTATTTCTCGGGTCAACGGCTTTACCTATGTTAAAACCGACTATGATTTTGCCACCGGCGAGCTGAACATTGTTTCAAAAACACCTTATTCCGATGGCGAACGCGCTGCCGTTAACTGTTACGGATCGAATGATGTTCAAGAAGGCGTTGCCATCATGCATCACGAAGGGGTTCATGTTTCCATCACCGGAAACTCCACCAACCCAACCCGTTTCCAACATCCGGTTGCCGGTACCTATAAAAAAGAAGCCCTGGAACAAGGCAAAAAATATTTCTCCGTGGCCTCCGGCGGCGGTACCGGCCGAACCCTGCACCCCGACAACATGGCCGCTGGTCCAGCTTCCTACGGGATGACCGACACCATGGGCCGGATGCATTCTGATGCTCAATTCGCCGGTTCGTCTTCGGTTCCTGCCCATGTTGAAATGATGGGACTGATCGGAATGGGGAATAATCCAATGGTTGGCGCGACGGTTTCGGTTGCGGTAGCGATTGAGGAAGCGAGCAAGTAGGCTAAACAGCCATCTTTCCCATTAAAACCCCATTTCAGTTAAGATAGATTTACACCGTTTTTGCTTACAATACTCAAACAATACTCGTGTAATACTCACTAACAATACTCTTTTTTTATAAAACGAACCCAAGCTTAAAACTTGGGTTCGTTTTTCATTTTTTATCGTGAGTGGTCACCCCGATTAAGAGTCGGGTTAAAATAGAGGTATAACTGTACCTTAAATTTATATCGCCATTTCGTCGCCATTTTTATATTTTTAAATATAGTGATCCCGATCGAAATATCTAACCAAATTTCCTTTTTTCTTACTATTTCTAGTTTATATGTCAATATCGTTTTGAAACTTCCCAAAATAAACGGTAAAAATTACCCATTAGCATCGTTCGATTCGTTTTCATATAGGCTGACATCATAGAAGCCAGCCTTTTTCTTTTCCCTAATCCGATAGCTGTCACCTTTGATATTGATCGTTGTGGAATGATGCAGCAGCCGATCCAGGATCGCTGTTGCAACGACATTATTTCCGAACACATCACCCCAACTACCGTAGGACTTGTTGGAAGTCAGAATGATTGAGCCTTTTTCATAGCGATTGGAAACAATCTGAAAAAAGTAATGGGCCACTTCATCATCCATGGCCGCATAACCAACCTCATCAATAATCAGGATATTGGGTTTATTCAGTGTTTTAAGTTTGCGATGAATGCGCCCGGAAACAATATTTTCCTGAATCATTGAAATCAGTTCATGAGCACTGAGAAAATAAGCGGTATAGCCACTTTTGATCGCATATACCGCCAACCCAACGGCCAGATGGGTTTTGCCAACGCCGGGCGGGCCCAAGAACACCACATTTTCGGAACGTTCCACAAAGGCGAGCGTTTTCAGTTCGTTTATCTTACGCTGGTTGGCACTGGGCTGGAAATCAAAATCAAAGGAATCAATGGCCTTGATATAAGGAAATTTTGCAAGTTTCAAGTTCGTCGTAGTTGTCCGTTCTCTTTTTGCATCAATTTCTGCCCAAAGCAGCTTGTCCAGGAACTCCAAATAGGATATACTATCCTTGGAAGCTTCTTCCGCATGGTGGTCATAAACGGCAGCCATATGCGTGAGATTCAGACGATCAAAAGCTTCCTTCAGGTGATGGGTTACCATGTAACCACCTCACTGACTAAAGAATCATAGACTGCGAGCGGTCTTTGATGCACTTTGGGCGATTGGTCTGGAATCATAAGCGGTGCTTTGCGGGCTTTGGCTTTATGATTTTGACTGTTCAATCCTTCAAAGTGCTTTTTCATTTTTTGAACCTGGTGTTTTTGGGCCGGTTTCCGGTAACCTTCGATGAAAGTACCGGTTTCATCATAGATTTCAATCGTTCCGTTTCTCAGATCCTGCACACCGACACGGTGACCAACAAAGCGGAAGGGAACGGAATAATAATTGGTCTGATAACTGATCATGCAATCATTCGTGACCTTCCGGCTGACCAGATCCACAGCAAGAAACGGCTCAGTGTTCATCGGCTTCAGTTGCTCTTCCTTCAGGATTTCATGGGGTATTTTATGAATCGTCTGATGTAGCCGGGTGTTGCATTTTGTATCAAGCCAGAGCCGGGCCTGCTCATTGAGTTCGGCCAGATCTGAAAAGCTTTTGACTCTCGGCCAGAAATTGCCGCGTACATATTGGACTCCGCGTTCCACCTTGCCCTTGGAACGGGGCAGATAAGGCCGATGTCGAACCGGAATAAAATGGTGATGCTCGGCAAATCGCAAAAACCGCTGATTCCATTTATCGTCGCCGGTTTTGTGACTGTGGGCAACGACCGTTTTCATGTTGTCATACAGAATACTTTCAGTTACACCGCCCAAATAGGCAAATGCCCGTTCATGGCAGCCGATTAATGTGTCAAATTTTGAATTCTCGGTGAATTCAAGATAATAATTTCTGGAATGCCCCAAAACCATGATGAAGGCATACAATTTTTTGAGCTTTCCATCGGGCATCGTGACAACGAATTCTCCCCAGTCAACCTGGGCCTGTTTGCCAGGGGGCGTTTCATAGCGGATTGATGCTTTGGCTAAGGCTTTTTCGCGATATGGTTTCATGAATTCCCGAAGAATCGTCATTCTTCCCTGGTACCCGTCGGCTGCAATTTCATCGAAAATCACAGCGGCATTGACACAGCCTTCATTCATTCGTTCCAGAATATAATCTTTAAACGGATCAAGCTTTCCTTGTCGAAACTGACGTCTCCGATATGCTGGCGGTTCGTTGCGTTTAAGCCAATTGCTGACCGTTTTTCGATCAACACCCATTTCTCTGGAAATCTGCATGATTGACATTCCCTTATTTTTTAAACCTTTGATCATGTAATATTCCTCCATTGTTATCATTCGGTTGTCCTCCTTATATTTAGAAGAAACATACCGTGTTTTTGGGGAATTTTCAACCGTTTATTATGGGTATTTTAACACCGATTTTGACATATAACAATTTTAATTATGGTTCATACCATATTTTTTCGACTCAAACACACCTTTCCAATAATTTTCACGATCAATGATAGTTTCAACTTTTGTCTTTGTGTCGAATATTTCAAGGATACTATATTTGAAATTATCAGCAATATAATTATCACCTTTATCTTTTAATATATTTATGAACTCTTTGTTTCCACCTGTAAGATTTTTAGGATCAGCATAACCTGACCATCGTTGCCAAATTCCATCAGAATTTCCTGATGCTGATCCTATATATAGTTTTCCATTGCTTGTGTCAGTAACTACATAAATTCCCTTAACGTTCGAAAGTGCTTGTTGCCAGCTAGGTTCTTCACTTTTTACAATCAATTGCATGTCTTTATGGTTCAAACTAACATTTTGATATCCAGGGAAATGACCTAATTTGGAGCCTGGAGCTAATTCATAAATCTCTGGATTCAACTGTTCTTGAAGTGATTCATATTTCCTGTTATATAAGTTTCGGCCAATAGGCTTATCAATTTTAATAATTAATCGTTTAATATATTCCTGAAAGTCATCCAATAAGAATAATTTATAACCTATGCCGTCTAAAATTTCTGGCACAATTCTTTCAACTTTATATATTCCACCAAAAACAAAATATTCAGGTCCATATGGATAATACTGTGCAAGAGCAATTAAATAATCTGCATGATTTAGGTTGTGGTTTGGATGAGTTGATCTCCATCCATTTAAAGTAGACCAAAGAGGGTCATCTTCAAGCAATAAGTCCCAGGCCGTTATACTTGAATCACCGGTTTTCATATTGAATTTAACTTTGGTTCTTTCTGGATATGGAACCTTTATAAAATCTTCAAACTTAATCATCTTCGTACCCCTTTTTGTTTTTACAATTCGATTTATTATAATCCAAAAAATAAAAAAACACTACCCCGAAGGGCAATGTCATTAGGTTAACGGCATTAGATGCGTCACAGTTTATTATGAGACATGGGGAGTCATCGGGGTCGTTTTGGATTACTTGTTCTTTTTTCAAATGATAAACCTGCCACCTAAAAGTCGTTTCTTTTAAATCCGGCTCTTCTTCTGAATAGAATTGGTAAAGTTGATTACTTGCAAACGGTTTATCCCCGAATTCTTTAATCAATTTCGCAGTTCTTAATTTATCACTCACTTTATCTCATCTCCGATTTTTCTTTTCCAACAAACGGAGCCTTTTTTGTTTAGGCCCCGTTTGTTGGGTTTGCTTTATTACTGATTTTGCAAGAAAATTATAATGACGATACCTCTGGAGCTATTGCATTTGCAGAAGACATGAGGACGCTTCGTCATATCCACGATGCATGAATGAGCCATTTTTTCATTCTGTCAAATTTATGATAAACCGACGCTTATTCCATCAAAGTAAGCTGGTCCTCTATCAAACCTTTTGAAATACCCATTGCATTTAAAAATTTTCAAAACAGCCGTGTCGAATGGTTCTTTCCGCAAATTTCCCCTACCAGCAAGGCTTCTGCTATATCCGTTTATTTATAGTGAAAACGACATTGCACAACTTCAATTTGACCGCCTTTTATCCGGTATACAATTCGATTGGTGTCATCAATTCGGCGACTCCAAAAACCTGAAATTCATGCCATAATGGTTCTGGTTTCCCAATTCCTTCATAACCATTCCGGTCAATATCCTGCAACAGTACATTGATTCGCTTTAATGTCTTTTTATCCTGGCTTTGCCAATATAGGTAATCTTCCCAGGCCTCATCCGTCCAGACCTTATTCATCGTCAGCCTCAATTAGCTCATGAATGGTTCCCTTGCCAGCCTCAAGACTTTTGATGGATTTTCTTAATCTTTCCACGTTTGCTTCACTATAGAAAAAATCATCATTGATCGTCAAATCAAAGGGAATTCCATGCTTACGAACCACCGCTCTTGCAAAAACATTGATCGCTGCTGTCATATTTAAGCCCAGTTCTGTACAAATCATATCAAAGTTTTTTTTCAATTCTTCATCCATTCGAATGTTGAGATTTGTTTGTGCCATAATTTGTCACCCCTTATCTAATATTTAAAGATATTATACCCCATTTTATTGACTTTGTCCTTAAATATAATTACAACATACATCTTATTCACCCATTATTCTAATCAAAGGCACCACTTTTATCCATTTGCATGTCTAGGAACGTTACGGGTCCTGTTAAAAAGGCTTTTTTACTGAACTCAAAAAATTAGCAGAATTCGGAGACATTTCGTTCGTCATATCCGTTCCACACTAAGGGGCTGTAAAAATAATCATCTGCTTTAAAAAAAATCGTAGTCATTGAACATACTCTAGGCAAGCAATCGAAACCTGCCAGTTTAATTATTTTAATCCAGTTCTTCAATAAAAGCCGATCGTTCCGCATGAACCCCAAAAAGACTACGGCCATTCAGACGCTTTAGCATTAAATCCTAGATTCCCGGAATTTATAAC
>NZ_DJGY01000055.1:0-83601 GCF_002435675.1 Acetobacterium sp. UBA5834
ATAAATTCCGGGAATCTAGGGTACAGAGTGCCTGACACATACGAATAATATAATGATAGGCGAAACATTTCATATTGACAAATTCCCAATTGAGTGTTACAATGTAACACGATCAATAAGTGAGGTGAAAAACATGGCACATATATCATTAAGAGTGACTGAACAAGAAAGAGAATGGATAAAAGGATATGCTGATTTGCATTGTATGAATGTTTCTGAAGCGGTTAAAATGGCTTTCTTTGAAAGACTAGAGGATGAGTATGATCTTATTGCTCTTAGAGATTGCGAGAAAGATACGTCTAAAGACCTTCTATCTTTAGACGATACCTTTAAAGAGTTGGGTATCCTCGATTGAGTGTCGGTTCTGGTTACAAAGTCGTTTTTACTAAAAGTGCGAGAAAAGACTTGAAAAAGATAGAAAACGTGCAGTTGCGGTTTATCAAGTCTTGGCTTGTTAAAAATTTAGAGGGGTGTGAAAATCCCCGGTTATATGGTAAGGCGCTTGTTGGTGACAAAAAGGATTTTTGGAGGTACAGAGTGGGTGCTTACAGGTTGATCGCTAATATTGATGATGGATTAATCATCATAGAAATAGTAAGTGTGGGGCACCGGAGAGAAGTTTATAAATAAAGTAGCTAAGCAGCTTAGGCACCTGACGCCAATTTATATTATCTACAGGTGAATGTTTTTATGTAATAGTGGTATATAGAAAAATATACCTTTCGAAGCAGCGTTGATTATTGATTTCTTGACAAAACGAAGCAATCCGACTAAAATAAAATTAGATATTATTTTAGTCGGATTTTTTATTGATGAGAACGAGGTGATACCGAAAAGAAGCGGTGCCTGACACCAATAAATAAAAAGGGGTTTAATAATGGACAAACTAAAAGAAGAAAAAACAATTGAGTTCAAGCAGGAGTTTACTTCCTCATTTTTAAAGACCGTTAGTGCATTTGCAAACTATGGTGATGGCGAAATTATTTTTGGGATTAGTGATGATGGTGAGGTTGTTGGCATAAAAAATATTGATCAGCTTAGGTTAGCGATTGAAAATGCGATTAATGATACAATTGAACCAAGGCCAAGCTATACATTAATAGAAACAACAATGGAAAAAAAAGCAGTCCTTATTCTAAACGTGTACAAGGGTGAGAGTCAACCTTATTTTTATAAAGGCAAAGCATACAGAAGAATGGATACAGCCAGTGTCCCAGTTGATCGAACTGCATTGCAAAAATTGGTATTGATTGGAAGTCGAATTGATTTTGATGAAATGCCCTCAAAAAACAAAGAATTGAGATTTGAGATACTATTCAAATGGTTAAAAAGTGTTCTTGGGATTGAAGTGCTTACAAATGATGTACTCATCTCACTAGGTTTGCTGGAACATGGCGTTTTTAATAACGCAGCTGAATTGCTATCAGATAACAACAAAATAAAAAGTTCCTGTGTCGATATGGTTCGTTTTGGGGACAATATTTCAATATTTTTAGATAGAAAAACCATCCAAGGCGGTTCAATTTTACTTCAATATGAGGAGGCGATTGAATTTTTCAGACAGTGGTATAAGCCATACTTAGCGATTGAAGGAATTCCACGAAAAGAAAGAATACAAATACCGGAATTAGCGTTTCTTGAAGCAATGGCGAATGCACTGATCCATCGAGATTATCTGATTAATGGTTCAATACGGATTGAGATGTATAAAGACCAATTGATTATTCACTCGCAGGGAGGTTTGCCCGATGGCGTGTCGAAGGATGATTATTTAAACAAAAATATTTCCATCCCGAGAAATTCGATTTTAGCCGATGTGTTTCATCGTTTAAAACTGATTGAACGCTTTGGTACAGGAGTCAGGAGAATAAGACAGGCTTATTCTGAGTTCAAAGAAAAACCCTTATTTGATTTTTCTGAGCAATCAATAAGTGTTATTTTGCCATGTGTTACATATGGTGATAACCTAAACCTGGATATTGAAGGCGCACATATTTCCGATGATGAAAAAGTAATGAAGCTAATTAGATCAGAAAAATTGATCACCAGAAAAACAGTTCAGGAAATAACTGGTTTAGGCGAGACACAGTCTAAGGCTCTATTAAATAGATTAATAGATTCTGGATTCATAAGACGGGTTGGCAAGGGTAGAATGACTGCTTATGAACATATTGAGTCTTGAGTCATAAAATTCAATTCTATAAGCCATAAGCCGTCTAAACCGTCGGAATTCAATAGAAAAACTATCTTTCCGTCGGATTTTCCGACGGAAAGCGACGGAAAGTCTGAATGGTGTTTTTATCCGACGGAAGGAAAGTTCGGATTAGTACATGACACCATTTTATACTATCCACAGGAGAATGTTTTTGTGTAATAGTGGTATATCGAAAAGTATACCTTTCGAAGCAGCGTTGATTATTGATTATTGATTTCTTGACAAAACGAAACAATCCGACTAAAATAAAATTAGATATTATTTTAGTCGGATTTTTTATTGATGAGAACGAGGTGATACCCATGTATATTAAACGCGCAGCAGAAGACGCAGTCAAGCGGATTATTCAGACTTTTCCGGTTCTTTTGGTAACTGGGCCCAGACAGGTGGGTAAATCAACAATGCTGGAAAATTTGGCGGAAGACAATCGTAAAATTGTTACGCTGGATGATCCCGATGTCCGTTATTTGGCCAAGAACGATCCGGCCCTGTTTATGCAGCGCTATACAGCACCGGTCCTGATTGATGAAATCCAATATGCGCCAGAGTTGCTGCCATATATAAAAATGGAAGTGGATCGCAACAAAAAAAACGGCGAATATTGGCTGACCGGTTCCCAGGCCTTTCATTTGATGAAAGATGTCAGCGAGTCCCTTGCTGGCCGGGTGGGTATTGTCAATCTTCTTGGTTTATCGAACAGCGAAATATCAGGTGTAACGTCGGAAGTTTTTTCGACTGATCCCAAGCAATTGTTAAGACGAATAGAGACCACCAAAAAGCAGGGGCTGAATGAAATATTTGAACGAATCTTCAAAGGATCGATGCCACGTTTGTATGCCGAAGAAAATGTGGACTGGGAAACCTACTATCGTTCCTACGTCGATACCTATCTCCAGCGGGATATTAGAGATCTGACCCAGGTGGCCAATGAAATGTCTTTTTACCACTTTATGACAGTTGTCGCCGCAAGAACGGGTAAACCGGTTGTTTATGAAGAAATTGCGAGCGAGTCGGGAATTTCCGCTCCGACAGCAAAGAAATGGCTTTCCATTTTGGTTTCCTCGCATATTATTGCGATGGTACAACCGTATCACAACAATGTTTTAAAGCGAGTGACAAAAATGCCCTTACTCCATTTTCTAGACACCGGTCTTTGTGCCTATCTGCTTAAGTGGGGCAATCCTCAGGCCCTGGAAAAAGGGCCGATGGCGGGGGCATTTTTTGAGAGCTATGTATTCTCTGAAATTTACAAGAGCTTTCTAAATGCCGCAAAGGAGCCGCCGATCTACTACTATCGGGATAAAGATAAAAAAGAAATTGATTTGTTGATTTTAGAAAATGGAATACTCTATCCCATCGAAATTAAAAAAGCTGCTTCACCAGGCAAAACGGCGATTAAGCACTTTGATGTCTTGAAGCCAGTAACAGAGCCGGAAAAGTTTGGTAGTCTGGCACAACTGAAAATTGAAGTGGGAACAGGCAGTGTCATTTGCATGGCGAACGATTTACTGCCAATCAACGAAAAGAATTGGTATGTACCAGTTTGGCTGATATAATAATCATGCGAGACAACTGATATTGAAGGTCTGGACAAGTTAGTGCCTGACACCAACTTATAAACTTTATATTTACAGCTTGCGAGTAGTGGTGTATACTGGTTAACAAAACTCTTTCAATCATTGCCTTAGTAGCCAAGGTGTCGTTTAAGAAAATTGTGGTCTAACAATGTTTTATGTTCCCGTTTTAGCTATCTGAGGTTACGGATTATGATTAAAATATGGTAGGGAATTAATGTTATGAAAATTGAAAAAATTAATGAAATGATCAACGGTGGTGAAGGCATAACGGTTGAGTTTAAGCAAAGCAAGACAAAGTTAAATCGAGATGTATTTAAATCAGTCTGTGCTTTTTTAAATAGAAATGGTGGTCATTTATTTCTTGGCGTTAATGATTCGGGTTGCATTGTAGGTATTGATCCGGAAGAAATCGATAAGATGAAGAAGGATTTTATTACGTCAATGAATAATCCCCTGAAAATTAGTCCAACCTTCTATTTATCTGTTGAAGAAGTCGTAATTGATGGAAAAATCATTTTTTATATCTTTGTGCCCGAGAGTTCACAGGTTCATCGCTGCAATGGGAAAATATATGATCGAAATGAAGATGGGGATATCGACATAACCGCTAACACAAATCTCGTCTCTTGGATGTATATTAGAAAACAGGGTAGTTATACAGAAAATCGCATTTTCCCATTTGCGGAATTATCGGAGTTGGAAAATGAGGTGTTTAATAAAGTCAGAAAGCTGGCGGTAAGTCAACGTCCTGATCATCCATGGAAAACGATGGACAATTTAGAGTTATTAAAAAGTGCAGGGTTGTATCTTAAAGACTTGCAAAGTGGAAAAGAAGGGATAACTTTAGGTGGGATTCTCATTTTTGGTAATGAGCAACTCATTCAAGCAGCGCTTCCTCATTATCGAACTGACGCAATTCTTCGTCGAGAAGACACAGATCGTTATGACGATCGGGATGATATCCGAACGAATCTAATTGATAGCTATGAAAGATTGATGCAATTTGTTGCGAAACATTTGAATGATAAATTTTATCTGGAGAAAGATCAGAGAATAAATATAAGGGATAAGATTTTCAGAGAAGTGGCTTCCAATATCTTGATACATCGGGAGTTTGCTAATCCATTTCCGGCAAAGTTTATCATCGAGAACGAAAGGGTTTATGCTGAAAACAGCAATAAAGCCCATGGACACGGCATTATTGATCCAAATAACTATTCGCCCTTCCCAAAGAATCCGACAATAGCTAAGGTTTTTAAAGAAATCGGGTTTGTTGATGAGTTGGGATCTGGTGTTAGAAACATTTTCAAGTACAATAGAATTTATTCAGGTGCAGAACCGGTCTTTATAGAAGGTGATGTCTTTAAGACGGTTATCCCATTGACCCCGCAAGCTACCCCGCAAGCTACCCCGCAAGCTACCCCGCAAGCTACCCCGCAAGATGATAGAATTGCCGAATTGTTAGATTTTTGTAAAACGCCCAAAAGCAGGAAAGAAATTCAAGATTTTCTTGAAATAAAAGATAGAGAATATTTCAGGAAGAAAATATTAAATCCATTAATAAATGGTGGTTTATTAAAAATGACAAAGCCTGAAGCGCCCAAAAGTCCAAATCAGAAATATTATTCTTAGAAGAGACAGAGTAATGGTCCTGAGTGGGACACAGTGCCTGACCCCAACTTATATCAGCCACTGCGGCTAACAAAATGGCGCTAAAAAGTATCTATATCTGATACTAAAACTATGAACATATCGAATTTCAAGTCCCATTTTCAGGGACTTCAAGCTCATTCACAGTGCTTTTAGGAACAGGCAGGTGAGGTTCAAGAGTCCTAATCATTCTCAGTAATCGAGATGAAATAGGAAAAACTTCGAGTTATCTCGGCAATAAAAATGACAAGGAAAAGATCAATGAATCAAAAGTATATTCCACTATCAGTGCCTAATTTAAAAGGACGGGAACTTGAATATGTATCGCATGCCATTGAAACGGAATGGGTTTCATCTGGCGGTGCGTATATTGACGCGTTTGAAAAGCAATTAGCAGCTTATGTTGGTGCAAAAGGAGCGGTGGCCTGTCAAAGCGGGACAGCCGGTTTGCATATTGCATTACTTTGTTGCGGTGTGACACAGCAGGACGAAGTGATTGTACCGGCGCTGACATTTATTGCATCCGTTAACCCTGTCAGATATGTCGGTGCTGAACCAATCTTTATGGACTGCGATGACTCACTTAACTTGGATGCTGAAAAACTCCTGAAATTTTGTGAAGAGGAGTGCAGATTGATTAATGATCAATTAATCAATAAAAAAACCCAAAAACACATCAAGGCCATCATTGTCGTTCATGTCTTTGGGAACATGGCTGATATGGAAAAAATAATGGAGATTGCCAAAATATTCCATCTTTATGTGATTGAAGATGCGGCAGAAGCCATCGGCACCTATTATCTTGAAGGCAAATACGGCGGTCAATACGCAGGTACGATTGGGGACCTTGGTGTTTATTCGTTTAATGGAAATAAAATAATCACAACTGGCGGAGGCGGTATGATCGTCTCGCACAATGATCAACTCTTGAAAAAATCAAAACACCTGACAACCCAGGCCAAGAAAAATGAATTGTATTTTGAACATGACGAAGTTGGATATAATTACAGAATGACGAATCTCCAGGCCGCACTCGGGCTGGCGCAGTTGGAGAGACTTGAAGAATTTATAGCAATCAAGAAACGGAATTTTGAGCTTTATAAAAAGAATATTGAAAAGATACCCGGCTTGGCGATGCTTGCGTTTAAAGAAAATACTCGGCCAAATTACTGGTTTTATTCACTCTACTGCAATGCGGATTATCCCCTCAATCGGGATGAAATTATTGGTCTTCCGGCATCAAATTCAATTCAGGCGAGGCCCATTTGGGCGTTAATCTGTGATCAGAAACCGTATCTTAACAATCAAGCCTATCGGATTGAAAAATCCAGAATGTATGTTAAACATATCATCAATCTTCCTTGCAGTACGAATCTGACGGAAGAAGAATTATTGCGTGTGGTAGGATGCTTGAATAGTAGCTTCTGACACCTTCCTAAGATGATGGGTGCCTGACACCCATCTAAAAACTTAATGTTGGACATTTAGCAAACAGTGGTGTATACTGAGACCAAGATAGTGTTTTTACGGCGAATGACTGAAAAGGATATGAAAATGGATTGTTTTTTGTGTAACGGGAAGCTGACAGAGTCAACAACCACCTATATGGCTGACTTAAGAAACATCATTGTGATTGTTAAAAATGTATCTTGCCATAAGTGCATCCAATGCGGCGAAGAATCATTTAGTGGTACGGTTGTTGCACAATTAGAACGCATTATCGATCAATTACGCAATACATTAACAGAAATTGTGGTCGTTAATTATGACAATCGTGCTGCCTGAATTTTTCTAATGGAGGATGAGATGGGGAGAAAACCAAGGGTTGAATTTCAGGGAGCCACTTACCATGTGATCAAGCGGGGAAACAATCGCGATTATATCTTTCAGACTAGACAAGATAAAGAAGATTTTTTAGAATGCCTGGAAACGGCCAATGAGGAAGATGTCTTTAACCTGTTAGGCTATGTGATTATGGATAATCATTACCATTTGATTATCGAGACAAAAGAAGTGCCGCTGAATAAAATCATGCAGAAAATTAATAATACCTACAGCAAAAACTACAACAAGAGACACAATCGCAGGGATCACGTTTTTGGCGGCAGATATAAAAGTATTCTGGTAAACGATGACAAATACCTTTTGTCCCTGCTCCGATATATTCATGCGAATCCGGTCAGGGCTAAGATTCTTCACAATATGGCTGACTATGGCTGGAGCAGTGATCAGTTCTATCGCAATAATATAAAAAAGCAGGTGCATATTGATAAGATTTTAAAGATGTTTTCTGAAAACCGGATAGTGGCCTTGGTCGAATATAAAAATTTTATGGAACAGCAAGAAGACAAGATTAAGCCGAAAGATTTTTATGAAGCAGGTGCGGTTATTGGTGAAGAGGAAGAGAAAAGTAATAATCATTTGGGAAGCGGCCAGTACAATGAAAGCTTGGATGAAATTTTAAGACGTGTGGTTACCAATGAAGAAGCGTTTCAATTGATTAAGTCAGGATCAAGACAAAGATGCTTAAGTGCCGATAAGATTTCTTATGTCAAAGCGGCGGTGGAACAGGGCTACACCTTTAAAGAAATTGGTAAGAATATTGCGATATCGGCTGTAGCTGCCAATAAAATGTTATTAAAACATCTAGATGCCTGACAACCATGTATCAACTTAATTATGGTCATTTAGCAAGCATTGGTGTATCGTGTAACAAGATATAGTTATCGTTGGTTATATATCTGAACACTTGGTGACGATGCATCTGGGCCAATAGAATATTCGAAGCTGTTTAAGTAGAAGGCGAAAAGAAAGACAATGGGCCTGATCCAACTTATATAATATAAAGAATACTTATAAGTGAAATGTGCAAAGGAGAGGAGCGAATAGTGAACTGGAAATTTTGGGAGCAGCAGAAGCCACTTAAGGATGACCGGCTTGACAGTATTTCAGATGGGCTGAAGCAGCTTTTGGCAGCAACAAACGGGCAGCCGTTTGAGCAGTTGGAGATGCAGATTAAAGAAAATGCGGAGATGATCAATCGATTATCCCGATTACAATATAAAATGGGCCAGGAGTTAATCAATAAGGTGACGCCGATCTATGATAATCTTGGCGATGTGACACAACTTTGCCAAAAAGGACAGGCGGCTACTGAGCTGGCGATCCGGGAAAACAGTAACCGGATGTTAGTGTCGACCCTGATCGATTCGATCGATACAATCGATGGGGTGATGCAGAATACCTGCGGGAATATTCCCGATGAATGGCGGACTTTTTTAAAGACCATCCAGATTTCGGAGCTGGATGGTCTGGCAAGGGTGGGCATTCGCGAGCTGGAGCTCCTGGGTTCAAGCTTTAACCCGATCTTTGCCGAAGCGGTTGAGGTCAGAGCAATCGATCAACTGACCGGGCAGAATAAAGCGATGCGTCCTTATGAGGTGATCGAAGTGCTGCGGCGGGGCTTTATCGATGGTGAAGGAAAAGTGGTCCGGAAAGCTCTGGTCATTACGCTCACCAGCAGCAACCAATAATAAATTAAGAAAGAGACGGTAAGTATGCATAATGAGATAGTCGGAAAACGGCCCATTGTGGGAATCGATTTGGGTACAACCAATTCATCAGTAGCCTATATCAACGCCAGCGGTGAACCGGAAATTATCCCTTCATTTAAAGGTGAGAAATTAATACCATCAGTCATTATGATTGACTTAAACAATCAGGTTGTCGTCGGACAGGAGGCTAAGGATGCGGTGATTGCCATGCCGGAGCGAACCCTGACAGCAGTCAAACGGAAGATGGGCCAAAAGGATGAACTACCGATTGCCGATCGCCGGTTGCTGCCGGAGGAAGCTTCGGCCATTATTTTAAAAGAACTGAAAAAATATGCCGATGCTGCCATGGGCGAAGGCGAAAAGGAAGCGGTTATTACCGTTCCGGCTTACTTTACCGATGAACAGCGTCGGGCCACCAAACAGGCCGGTGAAATTGCCGGATTTGTGGTGGAGCGGATCATCAATGAACCGACCGCCGCCGCTTTGGCATATGGTCTCAACAATCTTAAGAAAAAGGCCAATATCCTGGTTTATGATTTGGGTGGCGGCACTTTTGATGTTTCTGTTGTTGAAATGATGAAGGGCATTTTGGAGGTAAAGTCTTCGGCGGGCAATAATTTTCTGGGTGGCGAGGATTTTGACTGGAAGTTGGTTGATTTTCTGGCGGAATATATGATAAAGACCTATGACGTTGATCCCCGAGCCAGCATCCAGGCCAGGTATATCTTAAAAACAGAGGCTGAAAAAATAAAAATACTGCTTTCTAAAAAAGCGGTGGTTGAGATTGCCATTCCCATTGTCGTGGTCAAGGATCATAAGCCATTGGGAATCTATACCCAAATCACCCGGGAACAATTCGAGGCGATGATTGCGGAGTTTCTTGATGAAACGATGGTGCTGGTAAAAAAAGCGCTCGATGATGCTCAGCTGGACGTTTCTGAAATTCGTGATGTGCTGCTTGTCGGCGGCTCCACGGCGATTCCTAAAGTTGAGCAGTTACTGCAGGAATACTTTAACAAAAAACCCAAAAAAGAAATTCATCCCGAGGAAGCGGTGGCCTTGGGGGCGGCGGTTCAGGCCGGTATTAAGTCAGGCCAGTTGCTCAAGCAGCAGTTAATTGCCACTGACGTTGCCCCCTTTGCCATGGGCATTGCGGTGTTAAAGGTTGATGCCACTGACCGCCTGAAACCCGGCGGATTTCAGAAAATTATTGACCGAAACACCACCATTCCAGTGCGTAAGAGCGAACCATTCACCACCTGCTGTGATGGCCAGACCACGGTTTCGATTGAAGTCTATCAGGGGGAAGACGAATGGGTTGAGCACAACCATTTTCTGGGCGAGTTTCTGGTCGATGGCATTCCGCCGGCACCAGCCGGGATGGAAGGCATAAATGTCAGCTTTTTTTATAACATCAATGGCATTCTGGAAGTAACCGCCGAATTAGAGTCGACCGGAAAGAAAGTCATTGTCAACATGCAAGATGAACTGCAACGGGACTCGATGGAGGTCTTTCGGGCAAGTGTCAAGAAGATTGAAGCGCTGCTGGAAACAAAAACAGCAGAGCATCTGAGCAGTCACACTCAAATGAGTTTTATCGATGCATTTGATTTTGAGGATGAAAAGGATTTTGGCTATCCAGATCTGGAAAATCAGGATCTGAAAGTCCTGAAACAGGAGCTTGAGCAACTTCGGACCGATTTGTCAGGCAGGATAAACGTAGATGAGAATCAGATCCTGGAGCTAATTGAGGCAGCGATAACCACGCAGGAAAGAAGTGCCATGATTGAAGCCATTGAAGAAGCAACAGATTTGCTGATAAAACTGGATTTGGATTAGGGAGTGGCAGCATGTTTAGAAAAGGTATTTTTGATCAACGGAAAAACAACCGATTGGAAGATTATTACAAGATTCTGGGAACAACTGCCAAGGCCGGTCCGGAAAAAATAAAAGAGCGCTATTTTGAAAAACTAAGAGCGTTTCCGCCGGAAACCCATCCGGAAGAATTTCAACAGATCAGAAAAGCTTATGAGACGCTGAAAAATCCCGATGAACGGCGAAAATATGATATTCTGAGAAAATTCGGGCCAAAAATAGAAAAAGAAATGAACAATGCCATGATCCAAGTCATGACCGGAAATGATAAAGCGGCCCATAAGACCTTGTCTAAAATAATTGAAATGGATCCGGATAATGTTCAGGGATATTTAATTAAGGCCGAACTGTATCTGGAACAGAATAATCTGGCAGATTTCGAAATCTACTTTCAAAAAGCAATCGATAAATTAAAGACAGAAGAGGGTGCAGACCTTGCTTTTTTAAAAATAGCATTGTTGGCGGAACATGGTTACATGGAAGCGGCACAAAAGGAAATAGTCTGTTCAAAAGAACGCTATCCGGCTTCTGCGACGCAGTTTGATCAGATTTCTATCAGAGTCTATCGGGGCTTGCGGGACTATGAAAATCTATGGCAGATTACTTCTAAGTTAGTGCCGCCGATCAAGGAAAGTCAACCGGATCACATCTATCTGATGATTGACTGGTTAATTGCCGGACTGGAACTGGAAAAAAAGAAGGAAATCAGCCACATTATCAGTCGTATGAAAAAACTGCTCCGTTTGATCGAGGATCAGGAAGAACGAGACTATTTGACCAGCGTTTTTGTCGACGAATACTGTGGTTATCATGATGTCGGACGTTTTGAAGACGCAATGGCGTTTATTGAGCTGGCCTTGTTTATTGATAAAAATGACAAGGAACTGCAAGCCTTAAAAAAAGAACTGGTGCCACTGGTAGCCCTGGATGCCACAATTCGACGTCTGGATTGTGATTGCTATCTGATTCCCTATCTAAAAGTCGTGGCGCTCAAACATTTTTATGAAAGCTTTGACATCGAACCGGAAGAAGGCTTTAGTGCGGATTATTATCAAACAATTGCAGAATATAAGGATTGTAATGAAGAGATTGCCTGGGGAATTATGCAGATCAAAAAAAGATATCCTGCTGTTTATAAAGCGTTTCAAAGCGACTGGGAAGCCTTATTTGCAGAGCATACCGCCGGTTTGAATCGTGAAGCCAAGCGGCGACTGAGATAGGCATCTATGTGTGACAATCTGAGCGATCAAAATATGGGCCGCCAAGTATAAATCAGAAAATGCCTTATATTTTCAGGCGATTCAGTTGTTTTGAGGCTGATAACCAATAACTACGCTTCAAAACAACCGATCCCCCACATCGTTCCCCTCTGCTAAATTAAGCAGCGAGACATAAATATTCACCACAATCTGAAACAGCTCCGGGGGAATTTCCTGGCCCATTTGGAGCTTTGATAGAAGAGTTGCAGCAGAGTCATCGTGGTAAATGGGGATGCCGTTTTCTTCAGCGACGTTTAATATATTCTGGGCGACAAAACCCGTCCCGGCTGCAACAATCACCGGAGAATTATTTTTCTCAGGATCATAGCGCAGAGCGGTTACCTTTAGTGGTTTGTCGGGATCATTTTGATCGTTGCTGGTATTTTTTTTTATCTGGCCGTCCTGAATATGGACGGCCTTTGTTTTTTTATTTTTAGATGGTGACATCGAGTCCTACCTTTCGAAAAGCCAGTTTGGGAAATCGCTGCAGGATGGTTTGGCTTTGGGTGTATTCGCCAACCCCATAACCAGCCAGGGAATAACCCTGTTCTTCAACGATGGTTTTTAATTGTTCACGGGTGGATTTTAAGGTTTCCACCAGGGGGGCAGGTGATTTGATATTGAGGGTAATGTTTTTATCCCGGGCCAGCAACTCCACCTCAAAATTGCCATAACGGTCTGATTGAATGGTGAAAAAGATATCGGTGGCGTTTTCGGCCTTTCCTTTTTCACCTTTTTTTGCGGGGTCTTTATCCACAAAAAATTCACCGTAGGAGTTTTCGTCCAGAAAGCGCAGCGGAATTAAAAAGTGCATAATCGTCAGAATCGGGCTTTCATTCCGAACCATGGTTTCTAACAGGCTGTGGGCTGAATTGATGATTTTACTGGAGTTGTTTTCATCCAGGGCCTGTTCCAGTAGCTGAGCCAGGGCCACCTTTTCACCTTCACCAGGATTTTTAGAAGAGTATTCCAGCCGTTCGGCTAAAATTTCGGCCTCTTTGGCATGACGAAAAAGCTGGTTTTTCATTTCCACAATATCACTGTCGGTTAAATTGGAAAGTGGTTTTAAAGCCTGAGAAAACCGTAGCACGGCTGCTTCCAGCTGCTCAGGGTTGCCTTTATCATAACGGACAATATGATCGATGATGGTAGCTACCGACTGATAGGTTTTATCGCTGTAGGCCTGCGACTGTAAAATCTGCCGCAGGGCGGGGATGGTTTCGTTTTTAAGCAGTTGCTGGATTTCCTGGTAGTTGAGGTTTTTCGATTGCAACAAATCTTCAATTCGGGCCAGACGCTGTTCAAGCTGATCACCCAGTTTACCATTTTGAGCGGCCTTTAAATTGATCAGGTTTTGCAGTTCCTGATTGGGTTGTTCAAGGCCGTTTGATTTACTTAATACGGCTTCCAGTTTGATCAGTTGCTGCTCAAGCAGAGCCCGTTCTTTGGAAGGCAGGGTCATCAGCAAACGACTACTTTCCAGAAAAATCCCATTGAGGGTCTGGTTGCGATTGACATAGGCGTCATAATGACGAAGAATGGATACGATGGCATCTTTTAACTGGGGGTAACCTTCCAGTTTAGCCAGTGATCGAAGGCTGTCAAAAAAAGCCCCCTTAAAGATCGAGTCGGTTTTATCCCGCAGCAGCAGTTCGCTGAGGAGATCCTGAGAGTTAATAAAAATACCATCCAGAATGTCCTTGGGAATGGCACCGGCAGAGGATTCAAAAAGCTCGGAGATCAACACCAGTTTGCGCAGGGCATCGGCTTCGGCGGTGGTGCTGTTCATCAGCGGCTTTAAGATTTCTTTTTGCAAATTTTGAAACAGGGTCTCCCGGAAACTCTCCTTTTGGTAGTTTTCTGACACCGGTTCTATTTTTACAGCGTTATCAAGGTTATTGATGTCAAAAATAGAATCACTGGGGGTATGTTTACTGGGTATATCGGTGACTTTGGGGGTGGAAACGGTAGAGGTGATTTTGATACTATCCAACAGAGAGCTCCTTCCTGTTTAAAATTACGGTTAGTTATGACGAAGTGTCTAAAGTCTCATGTTAGTTAAGATTATACTGTATTAGCAAAAGATAATCAATCATTTCAGTAGCTATTTGCAAGTAAGATCAGAAATGATAAAGTTTTATCAGTGCTTTCTTAAAGGCTAAGGATTCAGGGACTTTTGTCGATATAGTTTATGATGAATAAATAAATTCGGGTATTTGGTCTTTTAGATAAAAATGGTTACAAATGCTGATAAAGTCAGCTAAAGTGGGGTATATCATTTAGTGATCAAAAAAATAAAGTGCATTTAGCTTAAAAACCCGATATAATAAAATAAGCCAAAAATTTCGTGTATATAAAGGATGGACAAAATGAGTAATTATGATTCTGGAAATGATTCCATTTTAGAGATGTATATTTTTGAATCGGAAACCCTGCTTGATCAATTAGAGGAAATATTACTTCAATCTGAGGACAATGCGGAACTGACACCGGATGACATTAATGAAATCTTCCGGATTATGCATACCATCAAAGGGTCTTCAGCCATGATGGAATTTGACATGCTGGCGCATTCTGCCCATAAGTTGGAGGATCTGTTTTTCGTTATCCGGGAAAACGGTATCAAGCCGGAGGACTTTGGAGATTTGATGGATCTGGTGCTTAATTTCTCCACTTTCTTAAAGGGAGAAGTTGAGAAAATCAAGAACAACGAGACCCTGCTGGATGAGAACGAAGCGCTGACCAGTGAAACAGATGCCTTTTTAAATCGAATTAAAGGATTGGTAACGGAAACACCGGAACAAGCCCAGGCGCAAGCAATGGAAAACCACTCGGAAGACGATGATGAATCAATCACGTTGGCAGCGGCCATGGAAGATGATTTATTTGGCGATATGAATTTTGATGAGACCCGGAATAATGGGGATACGGATTATGAAGCGGTCGTTACAAATGATGACAAGCCCAATGTTTACTGCATTCATACCCGCTTTAACGAAGACTCGCAAATGGAAAACATTCGGGCCTTTATGCTGGTTAACAAACTGGAATCCATTGGGAAGGTCTTAAAAACAGTTCCGGAGCAACTTAATAACAATCCTGAGGCTGCCGGCACTATTCTCAAGAATGGCTTCTTCTGCCACGTTGAGACAAAAGTCGATAAGGAAACCATTGAAAATATTGCCCTGAGCATATTATCAGTTAAAAGCATTGAATTTCTGGATTGTGCCCAGGAAGAAATTATCGAACCAGAAATTGAGACAAAATCGGAAGTGGTTGAGACCGGGAAAAAGACGCCAGAAAAGGTGATTGATGCCAATAAACAGAAGAATAACGTCCAGAACCTGATCAGTGTCGATCTGAATAAGCTGGATACCCTGATGAATCTGATCGGGGAGATTGTTATTACTGAATCGATGGTTTTTGGCAGCGTCGGTATGGAAGGCAAGCGGGATGAAAGTTTTGAAAAGGCTTCCACCCAATTGCAGAAACTCACCGATGAGCTTCAGGATATCGTTATGTCCATTCGGATGATTCCCATTTCGGGCACCTTTAAAAAAATGCAGCGGATTGTCCGGGATGTGGGCAAGAAGCTGAAAAAAGAAGTGGAATTTATTACCATGGGTGAAAGCACCGAGGTTGACAAAACCATTATCGATGGAATTGCCGACCCACTGATGCACCTGGTGCGAAATGCCATGGATCATGGCCTTGAAAGTGCGGCAGAGCGAATTGCCGTCGGTAAGAACCCAGTGGGCAAGGTTATTCTCTCAGCCCAGAATGTTGGGGGCGACATCATTATTTCAGTTAGTGATGACGGCAAGGGGCTTGATCCAGTCGGGATTCTGGAGAAAGCCAAAGAGAAAAAGCTGCTGGTTAAACCCGAAGAAGAGTATTCTGAAAAAGAAATTCTCAATCTGATCATGGCTCCCGGCTTCTCCACCAAAGAGACCGTGACGGAGTTCTCTGGTCGCGGGGTTGGGATGGATGTGGTAAAGAAGAATATTGAAAAGGTTGGGGGCTCTATTTCCATCGAAAGTGAAAAAGGCTCCGGCACCAATATCTTCCTGAAAATTCCCTTGACCTTATCAATTATTTCCGGCATGGAGGTTCTGGTAGGGGAAGATATCTATGAAATCCCCATCAGCAATATTCGGGAAACCTTTAAGATTACTGCTAACCAACTGATTAAAGACCCGGATAATAATGAAATGGTAATGATCCGGGGGGTATGCTACCCGCTGATTCGTCTCCATGATATTTTTGAGGATAAAAAATGCGAAACCCACATTGAAGATGGCATCCTGATGTTAGTGGATTCAGGCGACACCTTTGCCTGTTTGTTTATGGATGATCTGATCAAGAAACATCAGATTGTTGTTAAGCCGATCCCTAAATATTTAAACCATTATTCAATTAAAAACTCGGGGATTGCCGGCTGTACGATTCTGGGAAATGGGAGCATCAGCCTGATTGTTGATATCCCGGCGATTTTGGATCATTATTGAGAAACGTTCAATAAAAACACGAGGTAGAAAAAATGATAAAACTTAAGGAAGACGAGTTTCAGGCCATCACAACCTATGTGCATTCGAATTATGGAGTCGATTTACGCAAAAAGCGACACCTGATTGAAGGCCGTTTGAGTCATTATGTTTCCCAATTGGGTTATGACAACTATATGGATTATTTTGAGTATGTAAAGACCGATAAAAAAAATGATGAAATCAGTGTGCTCATAAATAAGCTGACTACCAATCATACCTATTTTTTACGGGAAAGTGAACATTTTGATTTCTACAAACAACAGGTGCTTCCTTGGGTGGATGAAACAACCAAAACAAAAGATCTGCGGGTCTGGAGCGCCGGTTGTTCCTCGGGACAGGAGCCGTATACCCTGGCGATGATTACCCATGATTATCTGGGGAGTAAGCTAAATACCTGGGACAGTACCATTCTGGCTTCTGACATTTCGGATCGTGTTTTAATGACAGCCAAATCCGGGGTCTATTCCAAAGAAGAGCTGTCCAAGATTCCCATGGAATGGAAACGGAAGTATTTTAAAGATTATGATGAAGAATATTTGTCCGTGACCGAGTCGATCCGCAAAGGCGTTGCCTATCGGAACTTCAATTTACTATCCCGATTCCAGTTTAAAAAACCCTTTCATGCCATCTTCTGCCGGAATGTGATGATTTATTTTGACAAACCGACCAAGAACAGTGTGGTGCAGAAATTTTATGATGCCCTGTTGCCAGGGGGCTACTTTTTTATCGGACAAAGTGAGTCGCTGGCATCGGTGGAACATAACTTTAAATATGTCAAACCGTCCATTTATCAAAAAGAAGGCTAAAGTTTTTTTAAGGCGGGCCGATATAATAGATAGTGAACAAGAAATAACCTTTACGGAAATATAAAACGAGTTTAAATTATAGTTTGGAGGGATACAAATGGCAACTTCGGTTAATTCAGCAACTAGTACAAGTACGTTATCATCGTTGTCAGCAAAAACCGGAATGGCTGGCCTGGTTTCGGGATTGGATACGGATTCTCTGGTTGAAAGCCTGACAAGTGCCAGCCGTGCCAAAATTACAAAACAACAGCAGAATCTTCAGTTACTGGAATGGAAGCAATCGTCCTATCGGGGTGTATCAAAGGTACTAAAAGAATTTCAGAGTAAATATCTGGATGTATTATCGACGAATAATTTTAGAAGTGCGGCGATGTTTAACGCAGTCAGTGCAACGGCATCTTCCACCAAGGTAGCGGTTTCAACCACCAGTGCAGCATCAGCAGGAACAATCACTGTCAATAAGATAAGCCAACTGGCAACCAATCAGAAGATTACGAGTGCTGAAGGGGTTTCCAAGCCGCTTGAAGGCACCTTGGATCAGGCTCAGTTACTAAGCGGCATTAATGAAACGACCAGTAAGTCATTTTTAATGAAACTGGATGGTAAGATAAAGACCATTACGCTGGATCAGGCGTTCAAAGATAGTTTGGGAACAAAAACGTTTGAAGAAGCACTGCAAACCAAGTTGAAAGATGCCTTTGGAACAACAGATGGAACTAATCCAATGGTTGGTGTAGATGTGACGGGTGGACAGCTATCCTTTACACCAATGGAAGGGTCAACGCTATCAATCCATGCCCTGAACGACGATACGGATACCCTGAAATACCTGGGACTGGAAGATAAGCAGTCCAATAAAATGACTACCAGTATGGCACTGGAAGATTTAACTTTTAAAAATGCCCTGACACCAGGGGCAGATGGTAAGGTGAAACTCACCATTAATTCCATTGATTTTGAATTTGATAAAACAGAAACCCTGTCTTCGGTAATGAGTAAGATTAACGCCAGTGATGCTGGTGTTACCCTGGCCTACTCGTCTATCAATGATCAGTTTACTATGACCGCCAAAAACAGTGGTGCCGGTGATAATATCGTCATCGCAGAAACTGCTGGTAATCTGATGACAGCGCTGGGCTTGACTATAGCGACTGGTGCAACAGCTTCGGACGGAGTCAATGCCAAACTGACAGTAAATGGTAAAGATATCATTCGAACTTCCAACACCGTTGATGTGGATGGTGTTAAGATTGAGCTCAAGGAATTGTCGAATGATGCCATTACCGTCACATCCAAAGCCGATGCCACCAGTCTGAAAGATACCATTAAGAGCTTTGTGGAAGATTACAACAATATGATCGAAACCATGAATAAACTGGTTAAAGAAGATTACGATACCGCCTATCCACCTTTGACAGATGATCAGAAAGCAGAAATGAGTGAAAAAGAAATTGAGTCATGGGAAGCGAAAGCCAAGGTTGGTTTACTGCGAGGTGATAAACTGATTAAGGGAATCGCCAATCAGATGCAGTCAATGATTTATGGTTCGGCGGTAAATGGCGGAATCAGTCTTTACGATTTGGGTATTAGCTCGGCTGGTTATGCTGAAAATGGCAAACTGAAGATCGATGAGGATAAACTAACCACAGCCATTGAGACCAAGAGTAACGCAATTCAGGAATTATTCACGACTGCCGACACGGGCTTGGCCGTTCAGCTCAATGATATCATAACCAGCGCTGTAAAGACTTCAGGAGTCAAAGGAACCCGAGGTTCGTTGATTGAAATGGCCGGATATGAGTCAACTTTATCAAATACTGAAAACAACATATATGATGATATTCAGAAGATTAACAAGAATGTCACAAAACTGAAGACATCTTTAAAAGATGAGGAAACCCGATATTGGAGCAAATTTACAGCACTTGAAACGGCATTGCAACAGTTAAACACGCAAAGCTCCATTCTTACACAATTCTCATCCGGAGCATGATGATATAGAAAGGAGGAATTGTGATGCAATACGCAAATGCTTATCAGGAATCCAAAAGATATGCCATTGAAAGTTTATCAAAGGGCGAGGTGGTTGTTAAGCTTTTTGAAGAAGCCACCAAACAACTTAAGATGGCAATTATTTTTACGGAGCGCGAAGAAAACGTAAAAGCCTTTAATGCCATTGGGAAATGCCAAAAGATTATTTCTTCACTTAATTTATCTTTGGATATGCAGTATCCCATTTCTATTGAATTAAATGAGATGTATGGGTTTCTTTATACAAAATTGGGCGAAGTTGCAGTCAGCCGGGATCTTCAATTGATGAAAGACATCTGGTCATTAATTAGTGACTTGAAAGACTCGTTTAAGGAAGCAGAGAAGATGAATAAGCAGACTAGTCCTCGAGGCCTTTAAAATGAATGAGCAACCATCTGGATTGTGTGAGGAAAAGATTCAAATTTTGAAAGATTATGTCAAGAAGGGCGAAGAAATTCTCAGTAATATCGAAGATTGGGAATCTCTTGCAGATATACTGACAGAACGGGATCAGCTGATTCAAAAATTACAGTCTCTTGAGCGCCAACTTCAAAATAATGAGAATGGTGACTGTTGTAGTTTAAAACAGAAAAATCAGGTTGATAGTTTGATAAAACTGATTCTTGATTTGGATGCAAATTGTATCAATTTAATTCAGGAAGAACAGAAAAAAACGATCCAGGATTTGAAGAAAAACCAGCAAAATCAGAAAGTGGCCGACTACGAAATCAGTTTGACCCCAAGCTATGGTACCTTTCTGGATGCCAAAAAATAAATTGAAGTTAACGCCTTCTAAAAAGCAACTGCGGTTGCTTTTTTTTGTGTGGCAGAATATAATAGAGATGCAGCATCAGAATGACAATATTATGATATTGATTTCTTGTGTTCCTGACAGACTTTACAAAAAATAGTGGAATAAAAAAAGCGAAGGCGTCACTAACTTAATTACAACTAAGCTAGGGGTATTTTTATTTGTCGTTTCCAGGAAATTATGGTATTATGTTACTGTACGATAGTATTGTAATTTGCGATTTAGTAGCAGCATATGCGAAAATCACTATAAATAAAACAAATAGCAAGATAATTTTATAATTACGCTGGTGATCAAACCGGCACAAAAGGAGGCCATGATGATTGGTGATTCGATAACCTCTGCCATATATCAAAAAGCTCTGGATGGCACCTGGCAACGACAAAAAGCGACCAGCAATAACATTGCCAACTCTGAAACACCGGGATATAAAGCGGTAAAAGTCAACTTTGAGGATTCATTAAAGGCTGAAATAAATAAGCTGAAGACCACTTCCACTGGAAGTTCCAGCGCTTTTCTTGACAAGATGGAAAGCATTGAGTCCATCGAAAATTCTAAAATCAGCGTCTATGAGGGCGCGACCTCCAGTCGTCTGGATGAAAACAACGTCGATCTGGAATCAGAAAATATTGATATTTCCAAGTCGGTGTTGCAATATTATTATCTGGTTCGGGGGTTCTCGGACTCCCATTCCCGGTTAAAATATGCGGTTAACGGAGGAAAATAATAATGAGTTTCTTAAGTACTTTTAATATTTCCGGCTCGGGAATGACGGCACAAAAATATCGGCTGGATATTATTTCTCAGAATATTGCCAACGCCCAGGTGACCAGAACGGAAGGTGGTGGGGCATATCGTCGAAAAATGACCGTGTTAAGCAGTGTCAGTAGCGGAACCTTTCAGGATGCCTTAAAAACAGCAACTGGCGTGGTTCAAAAAGACGGCGTCCAGGTTGAGGCTGTCATCGAAGACGAATCTGCACTGGTACCGGTTTATGATCCCACCCATCCCGATGCCAATGCCCAGGGCTACGTCATGTATCCCAATGTGAATACCGCTCAGGAAATGACTGATGCCATGGGCGCCAGTCGTGCTTATGAAGCCAATGTGACAGCGTTTAATGCGACCAAATCAATTGTTTTAAAGGCCCTGGAAATTGGCCGATAAAAGGAGAAAAATATGTTTATAGTTCCAATGACCTCAATTATGGGCACAACTGGTATTGGTTCGGTTACTGGCAATCCTGCTACCACAAAAGCGGCAGCCTCAGAAACCGGCCTAGCTGGCGATTTTCAGAATATTTTAAATGATGTCATTAACAATGTGGAAGAAACCGAAGCCGTCACCAAGGTTGATGCATATAATCTTTCCATTGGTAACATGGATGATATGCACACCATGATGATCAACACCGCAAAGGCGGATGTAGCCCTGCAAACCATGGTTCAACTCCGTAATAAGGTGTTGGAAGCATATCAGACCGTCATGAATACCGGCTTGTAAATTTGAACTTGAAGAAATACCTTTTAAACCTGATGGAGGATGCCGATCGGAGAATTTTATTTGATGTTCAGTATCCCCTCTTTGTATGCACAGATTTAATAATCGGGATTGACATAAACTATTTTGGATGGATAAAAAAAGACGATGAATGAGAAGATTAAGGGCTACTTAGAGAAAATTAAAAACCTATGGACCGGAACATCCAAAAAAGTCAAGATTTTGTTGATTGGCGGGGTTGTACTGGTCTTATTGGCGTCCATCGGACTGACTGCACTGCTGAATTACAAGGAGTACGTGCCGCTTTTTGAAGACCTGACTCAGGCCGAAACCACCGAAATTATGGCCGCCCTGACAGAGATGGAGGCGGACGTCAAGCTGGATGCCAGTGGCAATATCATGGTGCCAAAAGAAGATGAGGCGCAGGTTCGTATGGAGCTGGCCACGGCGGGCTATCCCAAGGATGGTTTAAGCTATTATGTTATTCAGGAAAACAGCAGTATGCTGTCCACCGACTACGAGCGTAAGCAATACGAAAACATGCAGCTTCAGGAGCGGATTGGCGCCAGTATTAAAACCTTGGACGGAGTCAGCGACGCCATTGTCACGATTTCGGTACCGGTGGAAAATGTTTTTTATTTACAGGAGACCGAAGCCACCACCGCATCGGTGATTATTCATTTAGAAACTGGAGCAACCCTGACAAAAGAGCAGATCGCTGGAATCCAGAACCTGGTGGCTAAATCAGTGGCTGGGTTGACAAAGGATAATATTGCCCTAACGGATGGTGAAGGCAATGATTTGACCAATAGTTTGACAGCTTCCAATGGTGGCGAGTCCAAGATGAAGCTGACCAAAGCAATTGAAAATGATCTTACCCAAAAAGTCAATAATGTTTTGGATGGCCCCTATGATCCTGCCCAGTTTAAGGTATCCGTAACGGCGACCCTTAATACCGACGCCGTTAAGCAGGAGGCGACTGTTTATACCCCCTCACCGGATGGAGATAATTCTGGGGTGATCAACCAGGAATCATCCAGTATGGCGATTGCCAACGAGGATGGGACGGTTGGCGGTGTTGCCGGAACTACCGGGAATACCGATGTCACCACCTACGCCCAGAATGCGCTGACCAACGGCGGTGTTGTTACCGGAATCAATGAAAATACCACGTATTCGGTAAGTCAGGAAATTACCCAAACCGAAAAATTGGATCCGGCCATTGAAACTGTGTCGATTGGGATTGCCATCAATGATCCGGCAATGACCCCGGTCGCCCGGGAGAATCTGGTGCAACTGGTGGCCTTTGCGGCAGGGGTAACCCCGCAAAGCGTTACCGTGCGGAACTTTGAATTTGCCCAGGCCGAAGAAGAGCCCGTAGTAG
The DNA here is from genome assembly GCF_002435675.1 of Acetobacterium sp. UBA5834. Classification (NCBI taxonomy): domain Bacteria; kingdom Bacillati; phylum Bacillota; class Clostridia; order Eubacteriales; family Eubacteriaceae; genus Acetobacterium; species Acetobacterium sp. UBA5834. Next base: position 23,210 of record NZ_DJGY01000055.1, read on the forward strand.
AACCGGTTCTCACTACCGAACGGTTACTGGTATTTGGTGGAATTGGCGCTGGGGTATTGTTGCTGTTACTGGTGCTGTTGTTTGTGTTGACCCGGGGCAAAAAGAAAAAGGGCGACGGCAAAGAAAAGAAAAAGAAACGGGGCAAACGAGGCAAAGAAATCGAAGAAGCCTTTGCAACCAGTGAAGATACGGAAACAGATGATTTATTTGGCGCGCTGGCAGCGGACAAAACGGAACCAATTGAGCCAATCCATCCACTTAAAGATGATAAAAAGGAAAAAATCAAAGAATTTGCCACCACAAATCCAGAAATTGCGGCGCAGTTGTTTAAATCGTGGCTGAAGAATGAAAGCGAATAGATTCATATAAATGAAGGATGTTGACAAATATGGACGTTACCCTAACACCAAGACAAAAAGCAGCCCAGGTGGTTATTTCCCTGGGAGCCGATATTGCTTCCAGCATTTATAAACACTTACAGGAAGATGAAATAGAAATCCTAACCTATGAGATTACCCGGCAGGAAAGTGTTCCGCCAGAGGTGGCTGATCAGGTTATTGACGAGTTTTATGGTCTTTGTGTCGCCCAGAAGGTCTATATTGAAGGCGGAATAACGTATGCCCGGAGTGTACTGGAGAAGGCTTTTGGCGTTCAGCAGGGGAGTGCTCTGCTGGAGCGGGTGACAAAAACCCTACGAACCAAGGCCTTTGAGTTTATCCGTAAGGCGGACTATAAAAACCTCATGAATATGATTATGAATGAGCATCCCCAAACCATTGCGTTAGTGTTATCCTATGCCCGGGCTGATCAGGCCTCGGCGATTATCTCTGAGCTGCCCAAGAGCATTCGGGTTGAGGTGGTGGAGCGGATTGCCCGGATGGATCGAACCTCACCAGAGATTATCAGACAGGTTGAAACCATTCTTGAGCGTAAATTTGAATCAGTGGTATCCTTCGATTTGCTGGAAGTTGGCGGTATCAACTATATTGCTGAAATTATGAACAATATTGATCGTGGTACAGAAAAATACATCTTTGATGAACTCAGCAAAAATGATGCTAAATTATCTGAAGAAATCAGAAAGCGGATGTTTGTATTCGAAGATATTGTCATTCTCGATTCCATGTCGATTCAACGCTTCCTGCAGGAAGTCGACACCAAGGAAATGTCCGTTGCTCTTAAGGGGGCGAATAAGGGAGTTGCCGATGTAATTTTTGCCAACATGTCCCAGCGAATGGGTGAAACCGTCAAGAGCGAAATGGAATTCCTCCATAATGTGCGGGTTCGTGATGTGGAAGAAGCCCAACAGAAGATCGTTTCGGTGATCAGAAGACTGGAAGAAGAAGGCGAAATCGTAACATCGAAGGGTGGAAAGGACGAGATCATTGTCTAGTATTGTAAAAGCGAAGTGGGTTTCAGAAACAACTGCCCCAGTGGTAATACCAATGACAGTTCAACCGGAAGCAGAAAAGAGTAGTGAAGGTCAACCGGTTTTAAACCCCGAAACCGCTGAAAGTAAAATTGACCATGATGACAGTGTCGAAGCCATGCACGCCGCTAATGAGCTGATGAAAGAAGCCATCCGGGCCAGCCAGGAGATTAAGGAAAAATCTCAGGAAAGCGGTTATCAGGAAGGGTTTTCCCAGGGCTATGCAACAGGGCATGAAGAAGGCTTTCGGGATGGTAGCCAGGAGGGTTTTCAGGCTGGCTTAAAAGAAGGGCTTCACGAAGGCATGACCCAGGCCGCCACCGAAATTGACAACAAGCTCCAGGAGATCAATGAGTTACTGGAAGTGATCAGCATTGAAAGACAGCAGGCATTAGCAAATCAGGAACAGGAGTTGCTGGATATCGCCTTTGAAATCGCCAAAAAAATTATGAAACATCAGGTTCAGGAAGACCGGGATCTGTTTTTAAAATTCTTTGATGAGGTGATTCACGGTGATGAAGAGGATCTGAAAATTTATTTATCGGAGAACCAGAAAACTCTTGATCTCCATATTAACAAAGAAATGTCAGAAAAATTAAAGAAGCTGGCTAAAAAATCCAAAGTGATTATCCTGAAGGATGAGGATAAGATCATGGTGGAAACCAATGATTCGGTCATTGATATGAGTTTGCCGGTACAATTAGAGCAATTGGAGAAAGCCATCGAACAGAGTTCGTAACTGGAGGCAAGAATGAATAAATCTGAGATTTGCAAAGCCATTCAACGGGCAGAAACCTATCATTATTTTGGTAAGATTGAAAAGGTTGTGGGAATGATGATTGAATCAGTCGGCCCGGAGTGTAGCATTGGTGATTTGTGTAAAATCTTCGATCAGAATGCCGACCGCTATATTTTAGCGGAGGTGGTCGGGTTTCGTGGCAATAAAGTATTGCTGATGCCCTATGAAGAACCAGAAGGAATCAGTTTTGGAAATATTGTGGAACCGACCGGATCGTCCCTGAAGATTGGTGTGTCAGACAGTATGATTGGTCGGGTTGTCAATGCCATGGGGGAACCCATCGATGGGGGTGGCCCCATTGACGATACGATGCCCTATGATATTAACAGCACTGGTGCAAATCCCTTTTCACGACCATGTATCGACGATATCCTGGAATTTGGGGTGAAGGCGATCGATGGTCTATTAACGATTGGTAAGGGACAGAGAATGGGAATTTTTGCCGGTAGTGGCGTCGGTAAAAGTACCCTGATGGGAATGATTGCCCGTAACGTTAAAGCCCAGGTCAATGTCATCGCCCTGGTAGGTGAGCGAGGCCGGGAGGTTCGGCAGTTTCTGGAAAATGATCTGGGTCAGGCCGGTCTGGAACGGTCAGTGATCGTGGTGGCGACCTCGGATCAGCCACCGATGCAGCGAATGAAATGTGCCCTGACAGCCACGACCATTGCCGAGTACTTTAAGGATCAGGGTAATGATGTTTTGCTGATGATGGATTCGCTGACCCGTTTTGCGATGGCGCAGCGGGAAATCGGTCTGGCCACCGGAGAACCGCCGGTAGCCCGGGGTTATACGCCGTCCATCTATGCGATGATGCCAAAACTTTTGGAACGCAGCGGAAATTTTGAAACCGGCTCAATCACCGGTATTTATACCGTATTGGTTGAAGGTGATGATATGAACGAACCGGTAGCTGATACTGTCCGGGGGATTATAGATGGGCACATCGTCCTCTCCCGTAAGATTGCCGCCAGAAATCACTATCCGGCCATCGACGTGCTCAACAGCGTCAGCCGGTTGATGTCCAACATCGTTAGTAAAGATCAGATGGAAGCAGCGTCTTCCATGCGGAATATGATGTCGGTGTATGATACCAACTACGATCTGGTCAGCATTGGTGCCTATAAAAGTGGAACCAATCCGTCGCTTGACATTGCCATTAAGAAAATTGGTGGCATTAATAAGTTTCTACAACAAAAAGTTGATGAAAAGTGTTTCTATGATGACAGCATTGAAGCCATGAAGAAGGCCGTCTTATGAAAAAATTTCAATTCCATTTAGGAAAGTTGCTTTCCTACAAAGATCAAAATCTAGAAAACGAAATGATGATATTGGGTGGGTTGACCAGACAATTAAGTGAAGAGATGGATAAACAACTGGATCTGGAAGATCAGTTGGAGAAAAGCAGAAAAAATTATGAACGGGATATGGCCGCATCGATTACCGCCACAGCTTGTCAGGTTTATCTTCACTACATGTCCTTCCTCAAAGAACAGATTCAAATTGTTGAGAAAAGAATTGATGAAATTACCGAAAAAATTGATGTTCAGATTGAAGTGGTAAAGAACTTGAAACTGGAAACCCGATCACTAGAGATCGTTAAAGAAAATCGATATGATGAGTATAAAAAAGAAATCGTCAAAGAGAACGAAAAACAGATGGAAGAATTTATCACCACCAGTAAAATTATGAATGAAGAACCCTGATTATCGGGGCAAAATAAAGATGAAGAGGTGTAAAGATGCAATATGATACAATCATCGTGGGCGCCGGACCAGCCGGTTTAGCAGCTGGGATCTACGCTGCCCGGGGGGCACTAAAGGTTCTGATTATTGAAAAGGGTGGCATTGGCGGACAGATTGCCACCAGCTGGGAAATTGAAAATTATCCGGGCTCTCCCCCGGACAGTACCGGCCCCGGTCTGACTGAGCGGATGCGCCAGCAGTGTGAAGAATTCGGGGTGGAGTTTGCCACCCGAACCTATCTCCGCTTTGAGCAAACAGTCTCGGGGTTTATTGTAAAAACCGATGCCGGTAATCTGGAAACCCAGACCATCATCATGGCAACCGGAGCAGAACCCAAGCTGATTGGCTGCAAAGGAGAACGGGAACTCCGCGGGATGGGGGTCTCCTATTGTGCCACCTGTGATGCTAACTTTTTCAAAGGATTAAAGGTCGCAGTCATCGGTGGCGGTGATACAGCTCTGGAAGAAGCCCTATACCTGACAAAATTTGCCAGTGAAGTTATTATTATTCATCGCCGGGATGAGCTTCGGGGTGCTAAAATTTTGCAGCAGCGGATTAGAGAGAATGAAAAAATATCGATGATGCTCAACTGCGTCGTGGAGGAAATCAAAGGCAACGGACAGGTTGAAAGCATTATCGTTAAAAATGTGGTCTCCGGTGAGTGCACTGACGTACCCATTGACGGCGTTTTCGTTTTTGTTGGTCAAAAGCCAAATTCAGAGGCGTTTGTAGGCCAGCTGGAACGGGATGCCCGGGACTACCTGATTACTGATGATGAAATGCATACCAACATTCCGGGCATCTTTGCCGCCGGTGACATTCGCCGAAAATCGCTGCGACAAGTGGTTACCGCTACGGCTGATGGGGCCATTGCCGCTGTAAATGTGATCAAATACATTGAAGAACGCAAGTAAACTGTGATATGATTAGGACTAACGAAAGTTAGTTTGAGACTGTCAAAAAGCTAACCTAGTACCGACAATTGTTAGATCATGTTGTACGCATCGGAGCGGACACGGCGAATGCCTGTCCGATTCCGCAGCGAACAACAGATTAACAATTGGTCGGTACGGGAGTTTATTGACAACCTTGGACTAACGAAAGTTAGTCTTTTTTTGTTGAAGAAATAAAATAACAATCAGGTGTAGAGATGAATATCAAATTTGATTTAAATATTACCCAAACCCAAAAACTGATTATGACCCAGGAGATGCGTCAGTCCATTGAGATTTTGCAGCTGACAGCGATGGAACTCAATGGTTTGATCGAAACCGAAATCATGGAGAACCCGGTATTGGAATTTAATGAAGTGTCCATTAAAGAAGTGGTACCAATTAACGAGGATGGCGGACCACTAAAAGGCGATTTGGTTAAAGAAGAACCAAATCCAGAGCCGTCGCCCAAGGAGGAAATCCAGTGGGATGAGTATTTTCATAGTATGGAAAATGCTGATTACCGGGGTCAGCTTCAGCCGATTGCTGACAATGATGATGAGTATGGGTTTGAAAAATTTACGTCCCAGGAAAAAACCCTTAACGAATATCTACATTTTCAATTTACCATGCAGGAAAAGGACTTTAGTGAAGAAGAAAAACGGGTCGCTGAATATTTGATTGATTGTATTGATGATAACGGTTACCTGCTGATTGATATGGACTATGTAAAAAATATTCTGGAAGCTGATGAAGATAGTGTCCAGAAAATGATTGCCGTTATACAAGGATTTGATCCCAGTGGGGTGGGATGTCGGGACATAAAAGAGTGTTTGCTGATTCAATTGCGTCAAATGGGGTATGATGATGATGAAGTGTTCATGGACATTGTCAAAAAACATTTAATTGATCTGGCTGATAACCAATTTAAGCGAATTGCTCAGGAGACCGGCTTAACAATTGAAGATGTCTATGAATTCAAAGAAGTGATCAAAACCCTGGAACCAAAGCCCGGCCGGGAGTTCTCCTGTTCGGAGCGGGTCTCGTACGTCATTCCCGATGGGAGCATCGAAATTGTCAATGATGAGTTGGTGGTGAAGGTCAATGATGTGTCGGCGCCTCGACTTCGAATCAATAATTATTATAAAGGACTCCTTAAAAATTCGGATAAAAATGATGAAACCAAGCTTTATCTGGAAAAAAAGCTCGATAGTGCGGCTTTTTTAATTAAAAGCATTGAACAGCGGCGGGATACGATAAAAAAAGTGATTACCGCCATCGCTGAATCCCAGCGGGGATTTTTCTTTGAAGGGGTGGGTGATTTAAGGCCACTGACCCTTAAGACAATCGCTGAAACCATTGAAGTTCATGAGTCGACAGTCAGTCGGGCAATTCGCGGAAAGTATATTCAAACACCGAAAGGCACCTATGCGCTTAAGTTTTTCTTTAAACGGGGATACTCACAGGGTGAGGAAGACCGATCCTCCGATGCAATCAAACGATTGATTCAAGAGCTGATTGATCAGGAAGATAAGAAAAAACCCCTGAGTGATCAGCGAATATCAGAATTACTACAGGCTAAAAACCTGGATGTGGCCAGGCGAACCGTTGCCAAATATCGGGAAGCGCTTTTGATCCAACCATCCTCCAAACGAAAAGAATACCGGTAGATTGATGACCAAAAACTAATTACCGATAAATCACTAACAAATGCCTGCAGTTTTCGTAAAATTGGGTTTGGGATTATCTTTTTAGTTTTTGGTTTTTTTTAACTTGTTTTTAAATTTAAAATGGGGTATAATGATTTTGTCCCAGTGGGACAAAAGTGAGCATGTATCCGAAAGAAGGGTGATTCTGTGTCAAATCAATTAAAAATCAGTAAGGAAGTCATTGAACTTCAACAGTTGGTCGCTCCGGAAGTGAATCGTCTCATTGAAATGCGTTACAATATTTTGTCAACCATTAGCAGTGAGCAGCCCATCGGACGGAGAAATCTTGCATTTGTTCTGGATATGAGTGAGCGTCAGGTTCGCAATGAGATCGATTTTTTTCAAACCCAGAAGCTGGTTTCGGTGGAACGACAGGGGGTTGTGATTACTGATGCTGGCAATGAAGCCTTGATCCAGCTGAAGTGTCTGCTTTATACCTATAATGGTCTGGAACAGCTGGAAAAGGAACTAATGGATCGACTCCATCTCAAACGGGTGATTATTTGTCCCGGCGATATGGATATGAACTATGAAGTGTTGCGATTTATGGGACGGTCCGGGGCAAAATATGTGTTATCGGTGATGAAGTACAAAGACACCCTGGCATTAACTGGCGGCAGCTGTACAGCGGCGGTAGCTGATGAAATGCGGGAAGCCTTTTATCCTGATGTATATGTCATCCCAGCTCGGGGTGGGATCGGAAAAAGCCACTCCACCCAGGCAAATAATGTGGTGGCTGAAATGGGCCTCAAATTACATTCCAATTACGAGCTGCTTCATTTGCCGGATAACATCGACCAGCGATTACTGGAAGCATTAAAAGATTATCCGGAAATAAAAAGGGTATTTAATAAGATGGATAACATTGATATTTTCATCTTTGGTTTGGGACGGGCAGATGTTCTGGCTGACTGGCGAAATTTGTCAACAGCAGAAAAACGAAAAATTCTGGAACAGGGCGCTGTAGCTGAAGCTTTTGGTCACTACTTTGACATTAACGGTCAGGTTATTTCGCCATCCAGCACCATTGGCATTGGCACCGATAATTTTAAAAAAATACCCCATGCCATTGCGGTAGCCGGTGGGGTCACCAAGGCCGAGGCGATTATTGCAGTCAGTCGGATTCGGGAAAACATGGTTCTGATCACGGATGAAAGCGCAGCCAGAGAGATTTTAAGAAAACTGCAAACCATGTCAGACACAAAATAGCGGGTGTCTGACTGAGTATATATTCAGTAAACATTATTTTAAGGAGGCAGATAAAATGTCTGTAAAAGTAGCAATTAATGGTTTTGGAAGAATTGGTCGTTTAGCATTCCGATTAATGGCAGATAACCCGGCGTTTGATGTTGTGGCTATCAATGATTTAACCGACGCAAAAACCTTAGCGTACCTATTAAAATATGATAGCGCCCAGGGAAAATTCAAGCAGGATGCCATCGAAGTAAAAGATGATACCATGGTGGTTGATGGAAAAGCCATCAAAATCTTTGCTGAAAGAGATCCTGAAAACTTACCATGGGGCACCATTGGTGTCGATGTTGTCATCGAATCAACTGGCTTCTTCACCGATAAAGATGGAGCTGGCAAACACATCAAAGCTGGCGCTAAAAAAGTCATTATTTCTGCACCAGCCAAAGGCGATGTTAAAACCATTGTTTTCAATGTTAATGAAAATATTCTCGATGGTACCGAAACAGTAATCAGTGGGGCTTCCTGTACCACCAACTGTTTAGCACCGGTAGCCAAGGTATTAAATGACAGTTTTGGTTTAGTTAGCGGTTTAATGACCACTGTTCATGCCTATACCAATGACCAGGCAACCCTGGATGCACCACATAAAGATTTACGACGTGGCCGTACCGCCGCGCAAAATATCGTTCCAACTTCCACTGGAGCTGCAGCCGCAGTTGGCAAGGTATTACCAGCCTTAAACGGCAAACTGGATGGATTTGCATTACGGGTACCAGTCATCACTGGCTCGCTGGTTGACCTGACCTGTGTGCTGGAAAAAGACGTGACCGCCGATGAAATTAACGCGGCAGTCAAGGCAGCCGCCAATGAAACCATGGGTTATAACGAAGAACAAGTGGTTTCTACTGACATTATCGGAATGTCATATGGTTCTCTTTTTGATGCAACCTTAACCCGGGTAATGAATGTAGAAGGTGGAAAACAACAGGTTAAGATCATTGCCTGGTACGATAATGAAATGTCCTATACTGCCCAGTTAATCCGTTTGGCAGAATATGTTGCCACAAAATTCTAATCAGCTGAACTGAGTATAAAAAATATCATTCGAAAAACTTTTCAGAAGCTTTTGCAAAACCATTGCAACTGCTTCTGAAATTGTTTATAAAGCAAATGAAAAACCGAGAGGATAAAAAGATGAGTAAAAAAACCGTATCTGATATCGATTTAAAAGGAAAAAAAGTATTAATGCGGGCGGACTTCAATGTGCCATTGGATGAAAACGGCATCATCACTGATGAAACCCGGATCACTGCCGCCTTACCTACGATTAATTATATTTTGGAACAGGGTGCTTCATTGATTTTAATGTCTCACATGGGTCGCCCCAAAAATCAGCCAAATCCCAAATATTCGTTGGAACCGGTTGCTAAGAAACTGTCGGAATTACTAAAAAAACCGGTTATCTTCAATGATGACGGCGCAGTAACCGGTTCGGTAACGGTTGCCGCCGCAGCGGGACTGAAACCCGGTGAGGTGCTGTTGCTTCAAAACACCCGTTTCCGGGCAGAAGAAGAGAAGAATGATCAGGGCTTTTCTAAAGAACTGGCCGATCTGGGGGATGTCTTTGTCAATGACGCCTTTGGAACGGCTCATCGGGCGCATGCTTCAACAGTTGGGATCGCAGAGTTTTTACCGGGCGTTTCGGGTTTTCTGATTCAGAAAGAACTGGATTTTATGGGAAAAGCTCTGGAAAACCCGGAACGGCCCTTTGTGGCGATTCTTGGTGGATCAAAGGTTTCTGACAAAATCGGAGTCATTAACAATCTGCTGGAAAAGGTTGATACCCTGATTATTGGTGGCGGCATGGCCTTTACCTTCCTGAAAGCTCAAGGCTATGAAATTGGCAAGTCGCTGCTGGAAGAAGATAAGTTGGAGCTGGCAAACGAGTTGGTGGCAAAAGCCAAAGCCAAAGGCGTCAACCTGTTACTGCCGGTGGATGTGGTCGCAGCTGAAGCTTTTGCGGCTGATGCGCCTTTTGTGGTAGTGGATATCAATGCCATCCCGGCCGGTTCGATGGGACTGGATATTGGCCCGGTAACGGCGGCTAGCTTTACAAAAGCAATTCTGGGCGCTAAAACTGTGATCTGGAACGGCCCCATGGGGGTATTTGAAATGGCGGCCTTTGCCAAAGGAACCGAAGCTGTTGCCAAAGCGATGTCTGATTCTGATGCGATTACCATTATCGGCGGTGGTGATTCCGCAGCAGCAGTAAAAATCCTTGGCTATGAAGAGGGCATGAGCCATATTTCTACCGGGGGTGGTGCTTCACTGGAATTCCTGGAAGGTAAAAAATTGCCCGGAATTGAAATCTTACAGGATAAATAATCAAATAGGTAATTAATAAACTGTCGTGAGCTTCGCTGCCGGTTTGCGCCAAACAATTTCTACACTGTACGGCGTACAGTCTATCGCCTGTTCGCCTACACGTTACTAAATAGTTTTCACGAAGGCAATGAGCCAATCACAAGCTGGCTTGTAGTTGGCGACTGCCCGTGAACCAGAAGAAATTCGCATAGCGATTTCTTCTGGTTGCGGAAACCGACATCAAAGCAATATTTGTTCGATTCTTTAAATTACAGCTTAAATAATCAAATCTAAGGAGAAAACGATGCGAAAACCAATTATTGCCGGAAACTGGAAAATGAATAATGATATTTTCGAAACCGAGAAATTGATGAACACCCTGTTGCCATTGGTGGCCGGGGCCGAAGCGGAAGTGGTTTTTTGTCCCACCTATCTGGGTCTGCAAAAAGCCGTGGAAATGGCTAAGGATTCCAACGTTGGCATTGGCGCACAAAACATGCACTTTGAAAAAAGTGGTGCTTATACGGGGGAAGTTTCTGGTGAAATGCTTCAGGCGATCGGCGTTAAATATGTTTTAATTGGCCACTCAGAACGGCGGGAGTATTTTAACGAAACCGACGAAACCGTTAATAAAAAAGCCATTAAAGCTCTGAGCCTGGGGATTACCCCAATCGTCTGCTGTGGTGAAACTCTGGAAGAACGGGAGAGCGGCAAAGCAGAAGCCAAGGTGGTCGGTCAGATGGAAGCCGGACTAAAAGGCATTGATGACATCACTAAGGTGGTGGTTGCCTACGAACCAATCTGGGCCATCGGCACTGGTAAAACAGCCAGTAAGGAAGAAGCCAATGAAGCCTGCGGTTGGGTCCGCCAAACCATTGCCAAAATGTTTGGCGAAGAAGCGGCCGAAAAAGTCCGGATTCAATACGGCGGTTCCGTTAATCCTGAAAACATCAAAGACCTGATGGCCATGGATAACATTGACGGCGCCCTGGTCGGCGGCGCCTCGCTTAAACCGACTTTCTCGGAGATTGTGAAGTTTTAGTTCTTAAATCGATTGCGTAGTGCGGGCGATTACTGATCGCCTCGACTAACTAAAAATTTATTGCGATGTCTAACTGATACTTAAACGTCATGCATTATTTCGTAGGGGCGATCATTGATCGCCCGAAACGTCGATGAAATTTCAAACGAACGGAAGTGAACAATGATCGCTTTGATGTCAGTTTTTTATGGAGATAAAATATTTCAACCGAAAGGTGTGATCATATGAATAAGAATTTAACCGCCCTGATTATTCTGGATGGCTACGGCTTTACCAGATGTACCGAGGGTAATGCCGTTGAACAGGCCCAAACTCCGTTTCTTGACTCCATCTCCCAGGACTATCCGCATACCCTCATCACCGCCAGCGGCCTTGGCGTTGGTCTGCCCGAAGGTCAGATGGGTAATTCCGAGGTCGGCCATTTAAACCTGGGAGCAGGCCGGATCGTTTATCAGGAACTGACCCGGATTACCAAGTCAATCGAAGATGGCGACTTTTTTACCAATGAAGCCTTCCTGGCCGGGATCAAATCGGCCAAACAAAAGGGTGGAGCCCTGCACCTGATGGGGCTGTTGTCTGATGGTGGGGTACACAGCCATGAGTGCCATCTCTACGCTTTATTAAACCTGGCCAAAAAACAGGGCTTAGACCGGGTTTATGTTCACTGTCTGATGGATGGCCGGGATACGGCGCCTGACAGCGGACTGGGCCATGTCAAGTCATTGGAAGCCAAGATGGCTGAATTGGGTGTCGGCAAAATTGCCACCATCATGGGTCGTTACTATGCCATGGATCGGGACAATCGCTGGGATCGGGTCGAAAAAGCCTATGATGCCATGACCGTGGGTGCTGGCAACCATGCTGTCTCAGCCATTCAAGTCATGGAAGAAACCTACGCTGCCAAGATAACTGACGAGTTTGTGCTGCCGACGATTATTGACACGGCCGAAGATAAAACCATTAAGGCCAATGATACCATCATCTTCTTTAATTTCCGTCCCGACCGGGCCAGAGAACTTACCCGGGCTTTTATCGATCCGGAGTTTAAGGAATTTGAACGTAAAACCGGCTATCTGGGGCTTTATTATGTGACTATGACCCAATACGATAAGTCTTTTGAAAATGTCGCAATTGCTTATAAACCGGTGACGATTGACAATACCCTCGGCGAATATCTCAGTAATCTGGGTATTTCCCAACTGCGTATTGCCGAAACCGAAAAGTACGCCCATGTCACCTATTTCTTCAATGGCGGTCTGGAAAAACAATATCCGCTGGAAGACCGGATTCTGGTACCGTCCCCTCACGTAGCTACCTATGACCTGCAGCCGGAAATGAGTGCCTATGAAGTGGCCGATAAAGCTGTAGCGGCCGTTGAAAGCGAGAAGTATCAGTTGATGATTCTTAACTTTGCCAATGCCGACATGGTCGGACATACTGGCATTTTCGAAGCGGCCGAAAAGGCAGTGGAAGTGGTGGATGCCTGTGCCAAAAAAGTCATCGATGCGATTCTGGCAAAAGGGGGGAAGGTGATCGTCACTGCCGATCACGGCAATGCCGAAAAAATGATCGACTACGAAACCCACATGCCGTTTACGGCCCATACCTCCAACCAGGTTAAGTGTATTCTGCTGGGTGATGGCGATGTTGCCTTGCGAGACGACGGTCGTCTGGCAGATGTGGCCCCGACGCTACTGGATCTGATGGGGCTGGCTAAACCGGCCCAAATGACCGGAGAAACCCTGATTAAGGAAAAATAAAGCAAAAATGCAAAAACTGTGACCGTTTACATAGGAAAAGTCTCGATTGGGACTTTTTTTATGATTGAAAATGTTTTTTGGTTATGATATTATAACGTGCACGATTATTTACGGAGGTGATACTAATGAAAGAAGCTTTACTGGTCGTTTTACTGATTTCCAGCTTGGTTCTGATTGCAGCAATACTGTTGTCGCCAGGAAAAACAGCCGGGATGTCAGGAGCCATCGCAGGTGGTGCTGAGACCTTATTTGGAAAGAAAAAAGCCAAAGGATTTGAAGGTGTTTTAGAAAAAGCAACAAAAATCTCAGGTGTTTTATTCATGTTGTCGGCATTCGTTTATTCAATCGTATCATAACAGGCATCTGAATTAGAGAGATGCAAAAACTTACAGGGGGAAATTGAGAATGGAATTATTGTTTCTGGCTCCAGCCATTGGAGTCGTGGCGTTGCTTGTTGCGCTTATTTTTGCAAAACGCGTAACTGCAGTTGACGCCGGTACAGACAGAATGAAAGAGATCGCTGGATATATCCACGAAGGTGCCATGGCATTTTTAAAACGTGAATATAAAATGATCGCAATTTTTATCGCTGTCTTGTTTGTTATTTTAACCGTTACACCCGGCTTGGGTATTATGACTGCGGTCTGTTTCCTGGTTGGAGCTATTTTTTCTATCCTGGCCGGATTCTTCGGAATGCAGGTCGCCACGAAAGCCAATGTCAGAACTGCCAATGCTGCTAAAACCAGCGGGATGAATAAAGCGCTTTCAGTAGCTTTTTCCGGCGGTGCGGTAATGGGTATGTGTGTGGTTGGTCTGGGTTTACTGGGCGTCAGTGCGCTGTACTTATTATTTGGTGATGTCACCATTGTAACCGGTTTTGGTCTGGGTGCCTCTTCAATTGCATTATTCGGTCGTGTTGGTGGTGGTATCTATACCAAAGCTGCCGATGTCGGTGCTGACCTGGTTGGTAAGGTTGAAGCCGGTATTCCGGAAGATGACCCGCGAAACCCGGCAGTTATCGCTGATAATGTTGGCGATAACGTTGGTGACGTGGCCGGGATGGGATCGGATTTATTTGAATCGTATGTCGGTTCAATTATCTCGGCCATCACTTTAGGTGCGTTAGCACTTGATGGTTATGATGGGATCTTATTCCCAATGCTGTTAGCAGCCGTTGGTATTTTTGCTTCAATTATCGGATCGTTCTTTGTTCGCGGTAAGGAAGGTTCGAATCCGCAACGAGCCCTGGACATGGGAACCTATGTCAGTGGGATTCTGGTGGTGATTGCGTCTTACTTCCTGTCGAATTATTTTACACAAGGAACTGAGTATGACAAATCATTTATTGCGATTGTTGCTGGCTTAGTGGTCGGGATTGTTATAGGTAAATTAACTGAGTATTATACTTCGGATCATTACAAACCGGTACAACACATTGCTCAGCAATCAGAAACCGGTCCAGCTACTACCATTATCAGTGGTCTGTCAGTGGGGATGAAATCCACCATGTTCCCAATCTTAGCAATGGCCGTTGGTATTTTCGTTGCTTATACTGCTGCAGGTCTGTTTGGGATTGCGTTAGCAGCAGTCGGAATGCTTTCTACTTGCGGCATGACCATTGCCGTCGATGCGTATGGCCCCATTGCTGATAATGCCGGTGGGATTGCCGAAATGGCCGAAATGCCTAAAGAAGTGCGACAGATCACCGACAAACTTGATGCCGTTGGTAACACGACTGCCGCCATCGGTAAAGGTTTTGCCATTGGTTCAGCTGCTCTGACAGCCTTGGCGCTGTTTGCATCCTATGCTCAAACCGTTGGTTTAGAGAGCATTGATATCTTAAACCCCAATGTTATCATCGGGATGTTTATCGGTGGGATGCTGCCATTCCTGTTCTCAGCCTTAACCATGGAAGCGGTTGGTTCTGCTGCCAACGAAATGATCGAAGAAGTGCGTCGTCAGTTCCGGGAATTCCCGGGCATTATGGCTGGTACCGAAAAACCGGATTATGCCAGATGCGTTGATATTTCAACTGCTGCAGCCTTAAAACAAATGATCGTACCAGGTTTAATGGCCGTGGCTGCTCCTTTGGCCATGGGTCTGATCCTGGGTGCGGACGCTTTAGGCGGTTTATTAGCCGGTGCATTGGTTACCGGGGTATTAATGGCTATCTTTATGGCGAATGCCGGTGGTGCCTGGGATAACGCCAAGAAATTCATTGAAGGCGGCGCTCATGGTGGAAAAGGCAGTGATGCCCATAAAGCCGCTGTTGTTGGCGATACCGTAGGTGATCCGTTTAAAGATACTTCTGGACCATCGATCAATATCTTAATCAAATTGATGACCATCGTATCATTAGTATTTGCTCCATTATTCTTAATCTAATAAAAAAATAATCTTTCCGTAAAAAAAAGAACCTGAATGCCAGACGGCATTCAGGTTCTTTTTGGGTTGGGGCTGAGGTTAAGGGTAAAATAATTGGGTATGCAGTAATAGAAATAAACTTAAATAAAGCTGAGCAAAACAAAAAATGTAATTTAAAATACATAAATAGATTGACGAATTAAATTTATAATACTATAATTTATTTAAAAGGAGTGATGATATGATAAAAAGTGTATACAGTTTAATGCTATTCGATGAAATAGTTGAGAAGATAGATCAAATTGCCTATGAAAATAATACCAACCGCTCCCAACTGATCAATGATATCCTGGCCGAAAAAATCGGACTGGTGACCCCGGAACAAAAAATTCAGAAAATCCTGGAACAGCTGGATGAAAACTTCAGTGATACCCTGTCAGTGAGCCAAATTAATAAAAACTCCAGTATCCAATTCGGCAAAAGTCTGAAATATAAGTATCGCCCCAAGGTTCGTTACAGCTATGAATTTATCAGCAGTAAGCGGGGCAAGTATGCAGTACTGAAAATCAGCTCCCGAACCAAATCTGAAAATTTAAATGATCATTTTGACGAGTTTTTCAAGCTGATTGCTGACATTGAAAAAGCGCAGCAGGGAGATCATCGGGATTCAGTAGAAAATTTGACAAATCATAAGTTTATTCGGGCGTTTGAGGATGAGGCGGAGTTGACCCAGGATATTGAAACGGTCACTGATAACCTGACCCGTTATCTAAAAATGATTGACCGGGCCATGAACGTCTATTTTTCGAAGGTTGATGAAGCCGGGGTTAAGGATCTCACCAATCTTCTGGAGAACATATATCGTGAAGATTATAAAAAAAATAACCAATAAAAAAGAGGTACAATTATGGATATGAATTTATTCACCCAAAAATCATTAGAAGCAATCAAAACGGCAGAACTGATCGCCGGAGAATACAACCACATGGAAATCGAGCCGGAACATATGCTGATGGGGTTGATCACTCAGGAAAACGGAGTGGTCGGACGGATCTTTGACCGGCTGGGTAAGAATTCCCACACCATTGCCGAAGGACTGCGTCGGGAAATCGGCAAAATGCCCAGTGTTTCCGGCCCCGGTCGGGAACAGGGAAAGGTCTACATCAGCAGTGACACCGATAAGGTTTTAAACGAATCCTATAAAGAAGCAAAAAAACTGGACGACCAGTATATTTCGGTGGAGTGTATCCTACTGGCGCTATACAGTCTCGGTAAAAAGTCCAAGGCTGTGGAAATACTGGAACGTTACGGCATTACCAAAAAAGAAGTCGAAAATATTCTAAAAGAAGTGCGAGGCGGTCAGCGGGTGGTTAACGACCATCCTGAGGTTACTTATGAAGCCCTCAGCCAATATGGTCACGATCTGGTACAGGATGCCATTGATAACAAACTTGATCCGGTTATTGGTCGGGACGCTGAAATCCGTCATGCGATTCGGATCTTAAGCCGCAAAACCAAGAACAATCCGGTCTTGATTGGGGAACCGGGGGTCGGTAAAACGGCTATCGTCGAAGGTCTGGCAATGCGAATTGTAGCCGGTGATGTACCGGAAGGTCTCAAAGACAAACGAATTATTGCCCTGGATCTGGGGGCCCTGGTAGCTGGCGCCAAATACCGCGGTGAATTTGAAGAACGGCTTAAAGCGGTTTTAAAAGAGGTGGTCGACAGCAACGGCGAAATCGTCCTGTTTATTGACGAGCTTCATAATATTGTTGGTGCCGGTAAAACTGAAGGCGCCATGGATGCTGGCAATATGCTAAAACCAATGCTGGCAAGAGGGGAACTCCATTGTATTGGGGCCACCACCCTGGATGAATACCGTCAGTATATTGAGAAAGACCCGGCGCTGGAACGCCGCTTCCAACCGGTGCTGGTGGACGAGCCGACTGTGGAAGACACCATTTCAATTCTTAGAGGCTTAAAAGATACCTATGAACGTTACCATGGCGTCCAGATTCTGGACACCGCTTTAGTGGCAGCAGCTACCTTGTCCAACCGCTATATCTCGGACCGATTTTTGCCGGATAAAGCCATCGATCTGATTGATGAAGCCTGTGCCAAGATCCGCACCGAAATGGACTCCATGCCGGAGGAAATGGATGAGGTGCGCCGTAAGATGATGCAGTTGGAAATTGAAGAAGTGGCCCTGAAAAAAGAAAAAGATACCCTCAGCAAAGAACGGCTGGAACGGCTTCAGAAAGAACTGGTGGAATATAAAGAACGCTTTAACACCATGAGTATGCAATGGGAAAATGAAAAACAGTCTGCCGATACCCTGAAAACTCTGCAGGAAGAGCTGAATCAGCTCACCTATGAGCGGGAAAAAGCGATTCGGGAAGGGGATTACCGCAAAGCATCGGAACTGGAATATGGCTTAATTCCCGAAAAGACCGCCAAAATTGATGAGATCAAGCGCAAAGCTGATGAAAAAAGTGATGATAATAGTCTCAAACGGGAAAAGGTCACCGAGGAAGAAATTGCCGAAATCATTTCCGATTGGACTAATATCCCATTAAGTAAGTTGGTCTCAGGCGAACGGGAAAAACTGCTGGCGCTGGAAGACACCTTAAAACAACGGGTTGTAGGTCAGGAAGAGCCGATCCTCAAAGTGGTTGATGCCATTATCCGTTCCCGGGCCGGGATCAAGAATCCCAACAGTCCGATTGGCAGTTTCCTGTTCCTGGGACCCACCGGGGTCGGGAAAACCGAGCTGGCCAAGGCGGTCGCTGCCACCCTCTTTGATAGTGAAGAAAATATGATTCGCATTGATATGAGCGAGTATATGGAGAAATTTTCGGTCTCCCGGTTAATCGGGGCACCTCCGGGATATGTTGGTTATGAAGAAGGTGGACAGCTCACCGAAGCAGTTCGTCGTAAACCCTATAGTGTAATTCTGTTGGACGAGATTGAAAAAGCCCATAAAGATGTCTTTAATATCCTTCTGCAAATCCTCGACGATGGCCGAATTACTGATTCCCAGGGACGAACCGTCGATTTTAAAAACACGATCATCATCATGACCTCTAACATCGGTTCCGAATATTTACTGGAAGGGATTAATACTTCTGGCGAAATTACGGAAGAAACAGAGGCGGCTGTGATGGAATTGTTAAAGAGTTATTTCCGACCAGAGTTTTTAAATCGGATTGATGAAATTGTCCTCTACAAACCGCTCAATAAGGAAGCGATTGGCCAGATCGTCACCCTGCTCTTAAAAGATTTGCAGAAACGACTGGAAGAACGACGCATCACGGTTACGCTGACCCAGGAGGCTATTGATGCCGTTATTGATATGGGCTTTGACCCGGCTTATGGGGCCCGAC
This sequence comes from Acetobacterium sp. UBA5834, assembly GCF_002435675.1. Taxonomy (NCBI): domain Bacteria; kingdom Bacillati; phylum Bacillota; class Clostridia; order Eubacteriales; family Eubacteriaceae; genus Acetobacterium; species Acetobacterium sp. UBA5834. The sequence continues at coordinate 41,928 of NZ_DJGY01000055.1, forward strand.
CGCTGAAACGCTACCTGCAAAAACACATCGAAACCATGGTCGGTAAAGAAATCATAAAGGGCAATGTCCATGAGGGTCAGACCGTAACCATCGATGTCGATCCTAACGGCGAATTCTATATGGCCTAAAGTAAATGGCCTAAAGTAAAAGAGATCAACCTACCCGCTTCGGGTCGGTTGGTCTCTTTTCATGCAGATGCTTGATTGAAATCGTTATAGCAGAAAACAAAAAATTACCAATTGTATTAAGAACCGGTGAAAAAAATAAAATCAGACCAGAAATAGTATCAGCGCTGGCCTGATTTTTTTCGATAATAACGAATGCATCCCGGGAATTATTTGATATAATAATAACGAAAAAATATTTTCGGAGGTAGAAAATGCAAAAGATTATTATGTCTCCCAGTCGTTATGTTCAAGGGGCCGGAGAAGTTGGTAAATTACCGGAACATGTTGGAAAATTTGGAACATCTGCGCTTGTTTTAATGAGCGGAACCATGATGCGAACCAAAGCGGAGGAATTGAAAGCCAGTTTCGAAGCGGCGGGAATTAAATTCACACCCGAAAAGTTTAACGGTGAATGTTCAAAGGTTGAAATTGCCCGTCTCCAGGAAATCGTTAAAGCTGAAGGCTGTGACGTGGTTGTTGGAATTGGTGGCGGAAAAACTTTGGATACAGCCAAAGCGACGGCACACTATGAAAAACTGCCGGTCGTGATTGCACCATCCATTGCATCTACCGATGCGCCCTGTTCGGCTTTATCCGTTATTTATACCGAAGACGGCGTGTTTGATGAATACCTGGTTCTACCTAAAAACCCTGAGATTGTCGTGATGGATACCGACATCATCAAAGCGGCTCCAGCCCGACTTTTTGTCGCTGGGATGGGAGACGCATTGGCTACTTATTTTGAAGCTCAGGCCACCGTGGATTCCAACGGAACCACCATGTCAGGAGCACATCCGACCAAATCGGCATTGGCTTTGGCAAAACTATGCTATGATATTTTAATTGAAGACGGCTTGAAAGCGAAGCTGGCGGTTGAAGCGGCAAGCTGTACCCCGGCGGTGGAAAATGTTATTGAAGCTAATACTTACCTCAGTGGGGTTGGTTTTGAAAGTGGCGGGCTGGCTGCTTGTCACGCCATACATAACGGCTTAACCGTATTACCGGAATGTCACCATATGTATCACGGTGAAAAAGTTGCTTTCGGAACGCTGGTTCAACTGGTGATGGAAAACCGCTCCTTGGAAGATATTGAAGAAGTCATTGATTTCTGTTTATCTGTTGGTCTGCCAATTACGTTGGGTGAATTGGGTTGTATCGATCCAACTCCAGAAAAAATCATGGCGGTGGCAGTAGCAGCGGCTGATCCCGGCGAAACCATTCATAATATGCCTTTTGATGTCGATGCTGACACCGTTTATGCAGCGATTATGGCGGCAGATGCCCTGGGTCGCTTATACTTGTGTGACTAATTAAGCAGTTTTATTGAAAAAAAGGTCACAATCTCACCTGTTGTGGGATTGTGACCTTTTTATCTGTGTTGATGGATTGAGCTCCTATACCAGCGGGTCAAACAGTTCCCGGGTCTTTTTCAGCATGTCACGGATCGGTAGATTATAGGGGCAACGGGGTTCGCATTCTCCGCACTGAACACAGTCGGAAGCATTGGCGACAAAGCTGCGATAACGGTCCAGAGCCCATTCTTCAAGATCGTAGCGACGGTAATAGCCCTCGACAATAAACTGCATCGGGATATCAATGCCCTGAGGACAGGGGGCGCAATAACCGCAGCGGCGACAGAAGGTTTTACCCAGCGCTTTGGCATCCGCTTCAAGGGTTTGTCGTTCGTCATCGGACAGCGGCACAAAATCGTTACCGACCCGGGTATTTTTAAGGACCTGCTTGACTGAATCCATGCCAGGGATCAATACTGAAATATTGGGATTCTCAGCCACCCAGCGCAGGGCGTAATTAGCGTGGATAAAGGCGCCGCCAGCCAGCGGTTTCATGATAATGACCCCGACATTTTTTTGCTTGGCTTTTTCAAAGAGCGGTGCGCCACGGTTTTCGACAATATTATAAGGAAACTGGATGGTCTCAAATTTATCTTCATCCAGAGCCCGATCGAGCACTTCGTAAGAGTGGGAGGTAATGCCGATATGTTTAATCAGCCCCTGTTTTTTACAGTCGACCAGCGCATCATATCCACCCCCGGGGCTCATAATGGTTTCGTAGTCGGTCATCGTTTTGGCATTATGGAACTGATATAAATCGATGGCATCGGTTTGTAACTCAGCCAGACTGGTGTTCACATCAGCTAGCACCTCATCATAGCTGAGTTTTGGTGTTTTTGTAGCCAGGTAAAAATGTTCCCGGCCCCATTGCTTCAACGCTTCCCCGATCATTTCTTCACTGTTGGTGTAAGCTCTGGCAGTATCAATAAAATTAACACCTTCTTCAATAAGGTTTTCAACAATTTCGTCAACTTCCCATTGGTTACAGCGTTGGATTGGAATGCCACCAAAGCCAATAAGGGATACTTCTAATCCGGTTTGTCCCAGTACTCGCGTTTCCATTTTACACCTCTTCTTTTCTTGGTTTTGCCCATTTTATCATATCAAATCAGAAAAGTCACCTGTTATGCGGTCATTGGCTCAAAGATCCGTTGCATTTCAACTTTCTTTCAGATTGGTGAATGAACATTAATTGACACTCCAATCACTGATAGTGTAAAATGAAAATATGTTAATATTTAAGAAAGAAGGTAAGAATTATGAGTATTCGTTTCGATCTCTCTTATGCAAATATAGATTCCAGTGAGTTTGAAAGTCGCTATCAACAGTTGGCTCAAGCCAATGATGAGTTGATGAATAAAACCGGGATGGGTAATGATTTTCTGGGCTGGGTAGACTATCCGGTTCAATTTGATCAGGATGAATTTACCCGGATTAAAGAGGCGGCAAAAAAAATCCAGGATCGCTGTGATGCGTTGGTGGTGATTGGTATTGGTGGCTCCTATCTGGGTGCGAAAGCGGTGATCACAGCCTTGACCAGTCCTTTTTACAATGATGAACCCCGAGCGGTGCGAAAAGCCCCTAAAATATATTTTGCCGGTCAGAATATCAGCGGAAAATATCTGGAGAACCTGCTGGCCTTGTTGAAGGATCAGGAAGTCTGTGTTAATGTCATTTCGAAATCCGGGACTACCACTGAACCGGCCATCGCCTTTCGGTTTTTTAAACAGTTTCTGGAAGAAAAGTATGGCAAAGCGGGGGCACAGGAGCGGATCTTTGTGACAACGGATGCTACCCGAGGAGCCTTAAAGTTTATGGCTGATGAAGAAGGTTATGAAACCTTTGTTATTCCCGATGATATTGGAGGTCGTTACTCCGTTTATACCGCCGTCGGTTTGCTGCCGATCGCTGCAGCAGGGATTGATATCGATGGGTTGATGGATGGTGGAAAATCCGGATATCAGGAGTATAACAAACCAGAGTTTGAAAAAAACCCATGTTTTCAATACGCATTGTATCGAAATGTCCTTTACAGCCGCGGTAAAAATATTGAAATTTTAGTGGATTATGATCCCTCCCTGGAGTATTTGGCGGAGTGGTGGAAACAATTGTTTGGCGAAAGTGACGGCAAAGACGGTAAGGGACTTTTTCCGGCTTCGGTGCATTTCTCAACCGATCTCCATTCGCTGGGACAGATGATTCAGGACGGCCCCAAAAACCATTTTGAAACCGTGATCGTCATCGAAGAAGACCAGTCCAACCTGAAGGTATTCCGGGACGAAAAGAATCTGGAAGGACTCAACTACCTTGCTGGCTGGGAAATTGATGCGGTTAATGAAAAAGCCTTTATGGGCACCCTGTTGGCTCATGTTGATGGCGGAGTCCCTAATGGGATTATTAAGCTTAAGAAATTGGATGCCTTCCATATTGGCAAACTGATCTATTTTTTCGAAAAAGCCTGCGGACTAAACGGCTATTTACTGGGGGTTAATCCCTTTGATCAGCCGGGGGTGGAAGCCTATAAGAAGAACATGTTTGCGTTGCTGCATAAACCGGGTTATGAAGATCTGACGGTGGAATTGGAAGAACGTCTCTAGCAGACCCCAGTGCGCCCCAAATTTGTATCTTTGTTTTATGGTCAAATGACCGGCTTTGTGGCAAATAAAGAATAAAAAATTGAATAATCAGCACAAGACATATCGTTACAATTATGATACAATATCAAAAAAACAATACGAATTGTCTTTTTACATTCCTTAAAAGATCTGTGTACCGAGATAAAAAAGAATACTAAATTACAGGGCAAAACTGTTGTGAAATAGTGACGCAAAGCTAAAGGGACTTTTTTAAGTCAGCCAGTTACTCAAATAGATTTAACGATTTAGGAGGTAATGGTGAAGAAGTATGACGAAAAAAGGTTTATAGTCCTCAGCTTTGCGTTGTTTTTTTTGGTCATGTTGATGGGATTCGTTAATTTTGTGTCTTTTTCCCAGGAGAACCAAGGAGTGATTCAGGAAATACTTCTCTATGGTCTGGCATTTATGGGTCTCTTTATGATCAGTTTGAACAGCAATCTTACCATCGGCACCTTTAAAAAAGAAATCCAGCGACTTAAGCAACTTCAGGATTTTGATTTTTTAACCGGTTGCTCCAACTGGATTAAGTTTAAAAAAGATTGTGAAATAATCATGGACTCTAATCAGACCCAGGATTATGCGATGGTAATTTTTGATATCGATAAGTTTAAGGCCATTAATGACTTATACGGGCACCAGACGGGTAACGAAATTCTCACCGCCATTGCGAAAATTTTAGAAAATTATCTCTGCGAAGAGGAATTGTTTGCCCGAATGGCAACCGACAATTTCTGTATTTTAATGAAGTATGAGGGCTACGGAGAGTTTTCTCAGCGGCTGGAAAATTTGATTTGCAAAATCAATGGCTATTCTCAGAAATACATCGTTAGTATCTCCATGGGGGTTTATTTGATTGGCGAAACGGAGTTGGATATTAATACCCTTAGTGATCGTGCCAATATGGCTAAACGGTCGATCAAAGATAATTCCCAGATTAGCTATGCATTTTACGAAGAATCGATGCGAGCCGCCCTGATTCTAGAAAATGAAATTGAAAACAGAATGGAGCGAGCGTTAGCAAGTGGCGAGTTTGAAGTTTATCTCCAGCCCAAATATCTGTTTTCGGATGAACAAATTATTGGTGCCGAGGCGCTGGTGCGCTGGAATGATCCCGAACGGGGGATGCTGCCACCCAATGAATTTATTCCCTTGTTTGAAAAAAATGGCTTTGTTAAAAAAATCGATACTTATATGTTTGAAGAAGTGTGCAAGCTGCTGGCGAAATGGGAAAAGGAGATGGATCAACTGACCAATATGATTATTTCAGTTAATTTTTCCCGGCTTCATCTGGAAAATATGCTGTTACCGGAAGAATTGTTGACGATTACTAATCGTTATCAGGTAGATCCTAAAATGATCGAAATTGAGCTGACTGAGAGCACTATTTTTAATAATGATGTCCAGATGGTTGAGATTATGAATCATTTAAAAGATTTTGGCTTTCATATTTCCATCGACGATTTTGGTCGCGCCTATTCATCTCTCAATACTCTGAAAAACCTGCCCGCAGATATTTTAAAATTGGACAAGGCCTTTTTCAGCGAATCGACGGATAATGCCCGGGGGGAAAAGATCATTACCAGTATGCTGAATATGGCCAAGGATCTCGATCTGATTACTGTTGCCGAAGGGGTGGAAACCCGGGAACAGGTAGATTTTCTTAAAGAGAAGGGGTGTGATATCGCCCAGGGCTTTTTTTATGCCAAGCCGATGAATATCCCTGAATTTGAAGCATTTGTCAATAAAAAACTGAAATCAGTTTAGCCTGGATTTCAGTTTTTTTGTTGGGGAGTAAGTGTTTTATTCCGGGGCATTTTCAAAATTCAGCCCGCCGCAGGTGACGTCGGCAAAAACCGAAAGGGCCACTGAATTATCTGGATCTAGACAAACGGTATGATCGGCAATACCGCCAAATTTACAGGTGTCGACTATTTTCAGTCTAAAGTTGTTGGGAACGATGATGTTCAAACCACCATTAATGATGCTGATATCCATGCGATAAGCAGCTTTATCGGTGATCACCTCCGAAAAATCAAGCTGCATGCCCCCAAAGAAGGCGCCGATTTTGGTATCCTGCATCGTTTGGTTCTGGTAGTCTTTCATTTTACCGCCATATAGGACTGCTTCATCCAGCGATTCGGGACTCTTATCCAGACTGGCGGCAAAGGTTTTGCCCTTCTTTATCACACAGGTGTGATAAAGCGCCAGACTGGTGGCGAAAACAACACCGGTTCCGATGAGTATGTTTTTTATCTTCATGATTGATCCTTCCTGTTCTTTTTAATCAGTTTAACATGGTTTTCAGAAGATTCGAATCTTTTTTTGTTTTTTTTCAGAACATCTCCGATAATTTTAACTAAAAATAAAGGTATTATGCTATAATATTCGAAGCATCTGTTCAGCATTGCTGAATAAATAAGAGCAAATGAAAGGTCTCAATGGAAACAAAAAAGTATTATGATGAGTTTGAAACCATTGTTGGCGATATTATAACACACAGTGAATTCCAAAAATTAAGAGAAATTGATCACCATGGCAATGGTTTGTATGAACATTCAGTCGCAGTTGGATATTACTCCTATCGCGTAGCCAGATTTTTAGGTATGGATTATGCCTCCATTGCCCGGGGCGCAACCCTCCATGATTTTTTTCTGGAGTCCTGGCAGGGAAAGGTGAAAACCGGAAAGGGCTTGGATCGAATCAAAGAGATGCATGGCTTTTCGCATCCTAAAACAGCCCTGGAAAATGCCGAAAAATATTTTGATATTGATGAACGTCAGGCCGACATGATCGTCAAGCACATGTTTCCACTGACGCCTGTTCCACCAGCAAATTTAGGCAGCTGGGTTGTGACGGCAGTGGATAAATTTGTGGCTACGCATGAACTGGTTTTTAAAAACACCCAGCCCATCAAACGGCTTAAAAGTATGATGTCCAAAGCTTAAGGCAATAGATAGTGCCTTAAGAATGATATATGACCCTAATAAATTGATTTGACGGAGGATAGAACTTGATCGAAGAACAAATTGAACGAGCAAAAGCCCATTTTGGAGAGCTGATTAAAGAACAACTGACCCGCATCGAAAAAATGGCGATTCAAAAGGATTTTACTGATTTTACAACAAAAGAACAGATTATCATCGGTGTTGTCGGTGGTGATGGCATTGGGCCATTTATTACAGCTGAAGCCCAACGGGTATTGGAATTTTTATTGGCCGATGACGTTAAAACGGGCAGAATTGTCTTTAAAATCATCGACGGTTTGACCATTGAAAATCGGGCCGCCTGCGGCAAAGCGATTCCGGATGAGGTTTTAGCAGAACTCAAAACCTGTGATGTAATCTTAAAAGGACCAACAACTACCCCCCGGGAGGGTGACCCCTGGCCAAATATCGAAAGTGCCAACGTGGCGATGCGTCGAGAATTGGATTTATTTGCCAACGTTCGACCCGTATCGGTACCGGAAAAGAATATTGACTGGACCTTCTATCGGGAAAACACTGAAGGAGCTTATGCTGTTGGCAGCAAGGGCATCCATGTCAATGATGATCTTGCCATTGATTTCACCGTCACGACCCAGGAAGGTTCAGAGCGAATCATCAAGGCCGCCTTTGATTTTGCGGAAAAATCCGGTAAAAATAAAGTGACCGTAGTGACGAAAGCCAACGTTATCAAAACCACTGATGGTAAATTTTTAGATACGGCCAAAGCGATTGCCAAAAACTATCCCACTGTTGAAATGGATGACTGGTACATCGATATCATGACCGCCAAACTGGTGGATGAAAAACGACGTAGTCAGTTTAAGGTGATGGTTTTACCAAACCTCTATGGTGATATCTTAACTGATGAAGCGGCTGAGTTTCAGGGTGGTGTCGGTACGGCTGGATCAGCCAATATCGGCAAACAATATGCCATGTTCGAAGCGATTCATGGATCAGCGCCACGAATGGTGGAAGAGGGTCGGGGGCAATATGCCGATCCCTGTAGCATTATTCGGGCCGCCGGGATGTTGCTGGTGCATATTGGTTACAATGAAAAAGCTGAGCAGCTTCAAAAAGCTTTGGACATTTGCGGACTGTACGAGAAAAAACTGGTGCTCACCGGACGGGAAACAGGCGCCACGGGTTCAGAGTATGCCGACTATGTCATGGAAACTTTGTCCAATCCCAACCTGGACGCAATTTATGAAAAATTTATATAACTGATGAGGGCGTCTTTTGAGACGCCCTTTTTTTGCGGCAACGATCAGTTGGATCAACAGCGCTGCGAGCACTTAAAAAACACTCCAGAAAAACTGATACCATTGTCTGCTACTTCCATAAGCGCCTGTCACGGGGCGCTTGTGTTTGAAATGTTATCTCATACAAAATCATATTTATTTAGGAGGCTATCATGCTGGAAAAAATTGATTTAGGTGTAACAATCGACAAAGAAACCTACCGCCAGGAAAAAGAACGACTGACGGTACGGTTAGGTGAACTGCAGCGAACCCTGCACGATATGGGTATTCCTGTCTTAATTCTGTTTGAAGGCTGGGATGCAGCTGGCAAGGGAACCCTGATCAACGAATTGCTGATGCCCATGGATCCACGGTCTTTTCGGGTCCATAATTTCAAAAAGCAGGAGAGTGAGGACGAGATTTTTCGTCCGTTTTTATGGCGTTACTGGACCAAAACGCCGGAGAAAGGTCAGATCGCTATTTTTAACCGCAGTTATTACAGCGACCTGGTCTACCGCAAATCAATTGATGCCTTAAATATGCAGGGGCTGATGAAACAGGCCAATGAATTCGAGCAGGCGCTTTCGGATGATGGGATGATTATTTTTAAGTTCTTTGTTCACATCAGCAAAAAGGAACAAAAAAGACGCTTTAACAAGTTGCTGGGAAATGATGCCACAGCCTGGCGGGTAACCCCTCGGGATAAAAAAGAAAACAAGCATTATGATAAGCTCTATGAAAAGGTCAACCGGGGACTGGAGCTGACCGACAACGACTGTGCTCCCTGGGTGATTATCGAAGGCGAACAAAAAGACTATGCTCTGATCAAGGTTTTCAGTGTCCTGGAAAAACGGCTGGAAAAAGCCATCGAAACGGTCAATAAGGCCCCGGCAATTGAACTTAAACCGTTGATTCATGAAGGTGATATGCCGTTTCAGTCAAAGATTCTCGATGGCATTGTTCTTGATCAGGTCATCAGCGAAGAAGAATATCAGCGCCAGATTAAAGAAGCTCAGAAAAAAATCCGCTTGCTTCAATTCGAGCTCTATCGGCGGCGGATTCCGCTGATTGTCGGGTTTGAAGGCTGGGATGCCGGTGGCAAAGGCGGTTGCATTAAACGACTGACCAGGAACCTTGATCCCCGGGGGTATACGGTGTATCCCACTGCCAGCCCCAGTGATCTGGAACGAAAGCATCATTATCTCTGGCGTTTCTGGCGGGATATCCCCAAAAACGGTCATTTGGGGGTATGGGATCGAACCTGGTATGGCCGGGTGATGGTGGAGCCAATTGAAGGATTTTGTACCCAGGAGGAATTTGACCGGAGTTATCGGGAAATCAATGAATTTGAAAAACAGCTCTCCGATTGGGGAGCGATTGTCATTAAATTCTGGTTGCAGATTGATCAGGATGAGCAATTAAGGCGTTTCACTGGCCGGGAAGAAAACCCTGATAAAGAGTGGAAAATAACAGATGAGGATTGGCGCAACCGTGATAAATGGGAGGTGTATAAAATAGCGGTGGATGAAATGCTGCTAAAAACATCAACGGTCAATGCACCCTGGATTATCGTCGAAGCCCAGAATAAGTATTACGCCCGGATTAAGGTGCTCAATGAAACCATTGCCGCCATCGAAAATCGCTTGAATGATTAGCAGGATACCTGGTATAGCAAGAGCATAACCATAAAAATGATAAAACCTCAACCCCGTCACGCCTCTCCATAGTGATCGCTGGACAGGCGTGACAAAAAATTGTAACATGAAATAAAGAATATGATGAGCAATACAATTATTTATACAGCTATTTGGATATTCATACTAAAACTATCAGGGCTTGGAAAATAGTTTTTTAAGTTTTTTTAAATTTTACCTCAGTTTTTCAATGGGATAATTAAAATAATTAAAAAGTTTAAGTGCGGGAACGCTTTGTAACCAGTTTTTATTAAGCATTTAAAGTGATTTATTCTTCTGACAAAAAGATCTATTGTTATTCATTGAAAACGTTTAATTTGCTTGAAAATTCGGATATAATGAGCTCAATAATTTTAGTGGAAAGGAGTTTTAGATGGATTCAATTGATATTGAAATCCTCAAGCTACTGCAAAAAAATGCCAGAGTAACGGCTTCAGAAATAGCGAATGAAGTCAGCCTGTCCGTTCCGGCAGTTAGCGAACGCATCAAAAAATTAGATTCTTCCGGCATCATTCAACAGTACACCATCATTATTTCAACGCAGCGAATGAACAAAAACCTGGTTGCCTATATGTTCATATCGCTTAAGCATCCCAACTATATTGAGGGATTTATCGAATTGGTGAAAAAGGAACATGAAATTATCGAATGTGATTATCTGGCCGGAGATTATGATTATTTAATTAAAATTATTACCAAAGATACCCAAAGTCTGGAAGCGGTGCTCAATCGCATTAAAACAGTTCCCGGGGTACAAAAAACAAAAACGATTGTAACCCTATCAACTGTTAAGAATACATACTCCATTCTTCCGACTGAAGATGCGGATGTGTAACGATTTAAAAACTCAGATCACAAATTTATATTAAAAAAACAGGAGGTTTTTATCATGATTGTAGGTATTCCAAAAGAAATTAAGAACAATGAGTCTCGTGTATCCGTCACACCGGCAGGTGTTCATGCCCTGGTTAAAAGTGGCCATAAGGTGCTTGTTGAAACCAATGCTGGCTTTGAAAGCGGTATCGCCGATAGCGAATATGCAGCTGAAGGGGCCGTCATTCTGCAACAGGCCAAAGAAGTATTTGATCAATCCGATATCATTGTAAAAGTAAAAGAACCGATCGAGTCTGAATATGAACTGATGAAAGAAGGACAGACCCTATTTACCTATCTACATCTTGCTCCAAACCTGCCTTTAACCGATATACTAATGAAGAAAAAAATCACCGGGATTGCCTATGAAACCGTTCAATTACCGGATCGCTCCCTGCCATTACTGATTCCCATGAGTGAAGTGGCCGGTAGAATGTCAGTTCAAGTTGGCGCAACTATGCTGCAGCGCTATCACGGTGGCGTAGGGATGTTGTTAGGTGGTGTTACTGGCGTATTACCCGCCGAAGTCATGATTATTGGAGCCGGTACTGTCGGGATGAATGCAGCCAAAATGGCCGTTGGTCTGGGCGCTCATGTGACCGTTATTGATATCAGCAAACCCAGATTAACCTATGTGGATGATGTTTTTAATGGTCGTGTTTCCACATTAATCAGCAATCCTTACAACATGGCGGAACTGACCAAAAAATCAGATTTACTGATCAGTGGGGTTCTGGTTGCTGGAGAAAAAGCACCTAAACTGGTTACTGAAGAGATGGTAAAAAACATGAAAAAGGGCTCGGTAATTGTTGATGTCGCCATTGATCAGGGCGGATCAGTCGAAACCATTGACCACAGCACCACCCATGATAATCCTTGTTTTGAAAAACATGGCGTGATCCATTACTCCGTTGCTAACATGCCTGGCGCTGTTCCCCGAACATCGACTTATGCTCTGACCGGTTCGACGCTACCTTATTTACTGGATATTGTCAACAAAGGACCAGAAGCGGCCATGAAAGAAGACCAGGCCTTGTTGTTAGGCTTAAACACCTACAAGGGACACGTTACCTGTAAGGGTGTCGCCGAAGGTTTAAATAAAGAATACGTACCAGCCGAAGATTTACTGTAGAACGGGATAGCCGCTTTAGACTTAAATAACGGCAATATCAATTTTGGCATCAGAAATAAAACGAAAAAACATGACATAAAATTTAGCTCATTGGAACAGACAATAAGGGTGACACTGTTACTGGTAATGGTGAAGCCCTTATTTAAGAAAATTCCAGATACGATGTAATCGATAACAAGCTTATAAATTTTAAGGGGGCAATATGAGTTTTTCGGATATCATTTCAGCTGTAAATAATTTTGTGTGGGGACCCGTTATGCTGGCACTGCTAATGGGAACCGGTATTTTTTTAACGGTGCGTTTAAAGTTTAAGCCATGGCTCAACCTGGGTTATGCACTAAAATCGGTTTTTGCCAAACAGGACAAGACCCATAGTGATGACTCGGGCGATATTTCACCGTTTCAATCGCTGATGACGGCGCTGGCAGCCACTATCGGTACCGGGAATATTGTTGGGGTGGCTACGGCAATGGTACTGGGGGGGCCAGGCGCTCTGGTGTGGATGTGGATTTCAGCGTTGTTTGGATTATCGACTAAATATGCTGAAAGTGTTCTGGCGGTTAAGTACCGGGAAACCAATGCCAAAGGTGAAATGGCTGGCGGTCCGATGTACGCCATGAAAAATGGTTTTAAGAACAAAAAAATTGGTTTAACCCTGGCCTTTTTGTTTTCCTTGTTTGCCACGGTGGCATCCTTTGGAATCGGTAATATGACTCAGGCCAATTCCATTGCCGGAGCCGTCAATGGAACCTTTGGGGTACCAACCTGGATCACCGGCCTGATTTTGATGGCATTGGCATTTATGGTTATCCTTGGTGGGATTAAGAGCATCGGTCGGGTATCCGGGGTCATTGTCCCATTTATGGCCGTTTTTTATGTACTGGCTGCCATTCTTGTCATTATCATTAATTATCAAAATGTCCCAGCAGGTATTGCTGAAATCTTTACCATGGCCTTTTCACCGACAGCAATGGCTGGTGGTGTTGGCGGTACCATTATTGCAACGATGCTGACAGCCATGCGTTGGGGAGTTGCCCGGGGTGTCTTCTCCAATGAAGCTGGTTTAGGGTCGGCACCAATCGCTGCGGCTGCCGCCAAAACCGATCATCCCTCACGACAAGGTTATATCAATATGACCGGAACCTTTTTTGATACCATCGTGGTTTGTACCATTACCGGTCTGGTAATTGCTTCATCCGGGGCGCTCGGGACATTGGATGCCAGTGGTGAAATTTTAATGGGCGCCAATCTGACCATTGCTGCCTTCCAATCAGCACTGGGGCCAGTTGGCGGCTATATTGTTACCGTTGGAATTACCCTGTTTGCCTTTTCAACCATATTGGGTTGGGAATATTATGGCGAAAAGTCCTTGGAGTATTTAATCAAAGCACCAATTGCGGTAACGATTTATCGGGTTCTCTATTGCCTGGTCGTTTTTGTTGGAGCCACGACGGCCTTGGAAATCGTCTGGAATTTATCGGATGCGATGAACGGCATGATGGCCATTCCCAATTTAATCAGTCTGCTCGTCTTAAGCAGTGTGGTTGCCAAGGAATGTTTTGAGTTTCAGACTGATTTTTTAATACCAGAGAAATTGGCCTTTAAAGAAGCTAAAAAGAAATAGTGAGTCAAGAGCAATTAAAAATTTAGAAAAAGTTATCAATTCACAAAAATTACTGTTGATGAACTGTTAATAAAGATTTTAACAGTTCATCCGCAGCCAATTATTGCGAAGAATTAATTTGTGAGGATAAAAGTTTTCGAATACACAATACTATCCACTTAAAAGAGATACAAACGATAAAAAGGTTAACATTAATCGTTTTCGGGCTAATAAACAAAAAAACGCTGCAAAATTCCGGCAAAAAATTACCTGTATTAAAGTGTATACACTCAAAAACTAATATGATATAATTTCATAGATAAAATTTTGCTATTTAAACCATCAATAAAAACACTTTGTTTTAATTTCAAGGAGGAAAATCATGCCTAAAAAAATGATGACAATGGATGGAAATACAGCAGCTGCTCATGTTGCCTATGCGTTTACTGAGGTTGCAGCTATTTTTCCAATTACCCCTTCATCCCCAATGGCCGAATATGCGGACGTTTGGGCTTCTCAGGGACGAAAAAATATTTTTGGTGAAACTGTCAAAGTTTCAGAAATGCAATCAGAAGGTGGTGCCGCTGGTGCGGTTCACGGTTCGCTGGCAGCTGGTGCCTTAACCACCACCTTTACTGCATCCCAGGGACTTTTACTGATGATCCCGAATATGTATAAAATTGCTGGCGAATTGTTGCCTGGCGTTTTTCATGTTACCGCCCGTACGTTGGCAGCCCAAGCTTTGTCTATTTTTGGTGATCATGGCGATGTTATGGCTTGTCGTCAAACTGGTTTTGCCTTGTTGGCATCCGGTGGTGTCCAGGAAGTAATGGATCTGGCTGCGATTGCTCATCTGGCTGCCATTAAAAGCCGGGTGCCATTTATGCACTTCTTTGATGGTTTCAGAACGTCACATGAGATTCAAAAGATTGAAGTGATCGATTATGATGTCTTTAAAAAGCTGGCCGATTTTGAAGCGATTCAAGAATTCAGAAACCGGGCCTTAAATCCCGAACACCCAGTAACTCGAGGAACCGCTCAGAATCCGGATATTTTCTTCCAGGCGAGAGAGGCTTGTAATCCGTTCTATGATAAGGTTCCAGAAATTGTTGCTGATTATATGGAAAAAATATCGGCTGAAACCGGTCGGGAATACCACTTATTTGATTATTATGGTGCTGACGATGCCGAAAATATCATCGTTGCAATGGGTTCGGTAACCGATACGATTGAAGAAACGATCGATTATTTATTGAAACAGGGCGAAAAAATCGGCTTGATCAAGGTTCGTTTATTCAGACCGTTTGCGCCGGAATATTTACTAAAAGTATTGCCAAAAACCGTTAAGAAAATTGCCGTACTGGATCGTACCAAAGAACCAGGTTCATTAGGCGAGCCTTTATACCAAGATATCTGCACCGTCTTCTATGGCAAAGAATTCCAACCACTGATTGTTGGTGGTCGCTATGGACTCAGCTCAAAAGATACCACTCCTGCGCAAATTAAAGCCGTTTATGATAATTTAAAACTGGCACAGCCAAAAGATAAATTTACCATCGGGATTGTTGATGATGTCACCCACACCAATCTGGAACTGGGTGAAAATCTCCATACTGTTCCCGAAGGCACCAAAGGCTGTAAATTCTGGGGTCTGGGATCTGACGGAACCGTTGGGGCTAATAAATCAGCCATTAAAATTATTGGGGATCATACCGATTTATATGCTCAAGGTTACTTCTCCTATGATAGTAAAAAATCTGGTGGGGTTACCGTTTCTCACCTGCGGTTTGGAAAAAAACCGATTAAGTCAACTTACTTAATTGTAAATTCTGACTTTGTTTCCTGCTCGACCCAAGCCTATGTTCACCAATATGACCTGTTAAAAGGATTGAAAAAAGGCGGAACCTTCCTGCTTAATACAGTCTGGGATGTTGCCGAATTGGATGAAAAATTACCAGCGTCATTAAAAAAATACATCGCTGATAATGACATTAATTTCTATATTATCAATGCGACTAAAATTGCGGAAGAAATTGGGCTGGGCCGTCGTACCAACATGATTATGCAATCAGCGTTCTTTAAACTGGCCGACATTATTCCAATTGAAGATGCGGTTGCCTTCTCTAAAGCGGGAATTCAAAAATCTTACGGTAAAAAAGGTCAAAAAATTGTTGATATGAACAATGCTGCTGTTGATCAGGGGATTGATGCGCTGGTTAAAGTCGATGTTCCGGCTGCCTGGAAAGAACTTAAAGCTGACGAAGCAACTGAAGAAAATGTACCAGAATTCATCACAAAGATTTTACGTCCGATCAACCGATTGGAAGGTGATGATATTCCGGTATCAACCTTTACTGGCGTGGAAGACGGAACCTTTATGTCTGGTTCTTCAGCCTACGAAAAACGGGGTATCGCTGTTAATGTGCCAAAATGGATTCCTGAAAACTGTATCCAGTGTAATCAGTGTTCATTTGTCTGCCCACATGCTGCCATCCGTCCGGTGTTAGTGGATGCTGGTGAAAAAGCGGCAGCGCCAGAAGGCTTTACCACTGTTAAAGCGACCGGAAAACAATTTGATGGCTTAGAGTACCGAATCCAGGTCAGCACCCTTGATTGTACTGGTTGCGGTAACTGTCAGGATGCTTGTCCGGCTAAAACCAAAGCCCTGGAAATGGAACCAATCGATACGCAGGCAGATCAAATCCCAATGTGGAACTATGCGACCACGGTTACGATTAAAGATAACCTGATGAATAAGGCGACTGTTAAAGGCAGCCAGTTCTGTCAGCCATTGCTTGAGTTCTCCGGAGCCTGTGCCGGTTGTGGTGAAACACCATACATTAAAACCATTACCCAATTGTTTGGGGATCGCATGCTGGTTGCCAATGCTACCGGTTGTTCATCAATCTGGGGAGCATCGTCACCTTCTACACCTTACTGCAAAAATGCCGCAGGAAAAGGACCAGCCTGGGCCAACTCTTTATTTGAAGACAATGCCGAGTATGGTTTCGGGATGATGCTGGCAACTGAAAAAATGGCTGATACCATTGAAAACTATCTAAAAGAAATCATTGCTGGCGATGCTCCAGAAGCTGTTAAAACAGCAGCGCAAGCCTGGATTGACAGTAGAAAAGATGCGGAAGCTTCCAAAATTGCCTCAGCTAAACTGGTTGAAGTCTTAACTGCTTATACACCAAGCGAAGCACTGGCAACCTATGCCAAGTTTATTCTGGACAATCAGTCATACCTGATCAAAAAATCCCAATGGATTTTTGGTGGCGATGGCTGGGCTTACGATATCGGATATGGCGGACTGGATCATGTTTTAGCGTCACGCAAAAACATCAACGTATTCGTACTGGATACCGAAATCTACTCCAACACCGGTGGTCAGGCTTCTAAGTCAACACCAACCGCAGCAGTGGCACAATTCGCCTCCGCTGGTGAACGAATCAAGAAAAAAGACCTTGGTATGATGGCGGCAACCTACGGTTATGTTTATGTTGCTCAGGTAGCCATGGGCGCAGACAAAAATCAATTTATGAAAGCCCTTCAGGAAGCTGAAGCCTATGATGGTCCATCACTAATCATTGCGTATGCGCCTTGTATCAACCATGGTATCAAAGGTGGTATGAGCCGTACCCAAACCCATGAAGCATTTGCTGTGGAATCGGGATACTGGCATCTGTACCGATTCAATCCAACCCTGAAAGAAGAGGGTAAAAATCCATTTATCCTTGATTCCAAAGAACCGGATATGGATAAATTCACCGAATTCCTGGATTCAGAAGTTCGATACACCTCATTAAAACTGACCTTCCCGGAAGTTTCAGCAACTCTTTATGATAAAGCAAAAGAAGAAGCAATGGAACGTTACCAAGGTTACAAACAAAAAGCAGAAATGTAATTAAATTTTTGACACGAGAGACCCGCAGGGTTTTTCGTGTCGATCATAAAAAAGCTCCCGTGGGCAATCCCAGGGGAGCTTTTTTATTGGACTTACCACAAATTGTCGATCGGAAAAGGAACACTATTTGCACTTTTGTGGGGATGGGTGCCGTCTGATAAATCCGTCCAGATCATCTTCCGGGTTATGGACAGTGAGTTCCATTTTGTCCAGATCAAAATCAAAATCGAAGGTTGTGTCTGATTTTAATTCTTCCAGGACATCCATGATTAATTGACCATCTGCGACATCTTTCATACTGAGAACTGCTTTGCCATGATCATCAAAATCGGCAGCTTTTACTTGTTCATGAATGGCTTCGATAATACGTTTCTTTTCCATAAGAACACCTCTTTCTAATATTATTGTGATTAATTTTTTTATTACCCAAATAATCAACTATTATCCATCGATAACAATTTTTTAAAAAATTAATGAAACTTTATTTTTGTTTAAATATAAAAATAAAGGATATTAAAACAAGGAGAATTGCATTTTACTTAGAATAGAGATAATAGACCCTTAAAAAGTCAAGACTTTAATTTTACAAAAGGAAAAAACAAATGACGACTTACTATTCCGAAGAAGTGATCCAATCTGTCATCGACGCCAATGATATTGTGGATGTGACTTCGGGTTACATGACCTTAAAGAGGGTGGGCAATTCATTCAAAGGAAAATGTCCGTTTCATAATGAAAAAACAGCGTCTTTCACGGTATCCCGGGAAAAACAGCTGTATCATTGTTTTGGCTGTGGAGCCGGAGGCAATGTGATTACCTTTATTATGGAAATGGAAAAATTACCGTTCATGGATGCCCTCAAATTTCTGGCCGCTCGGGTAAATATGGTTTTGCCGGAAAAACAGAATCAACAGGAAGACCATCAGGCCTATGAAAAAAAGAAGCGGCTCTATGAATTGCATCGGCAGACTGCAAACTACTATTATAAAATTTTAAAAACGACACCATCTGCCCGGGAATATCTAAGTCAGCGCAGCATCTCTCAGGAAACCATCCGCGAATTTGGGTTAGGTTATGCCAGTGAGGACTGGAGCCGATTGACCGATTTTCTGGTGACTAAAGGCTTTACCCTGACGGAAATGCTGGATTCGGGTCTGGTTCTGGCCTCGGAAAGCAAACGACATTATGATCGCTTCCGCGATCGGATTATGTTCCCGATTGTTAACCCCCGGGGACAGATTGTTGGGTTTGGCGGTCGTTTGATGACAACCGGACAAAATGGGCCCAAATACCTAAACTCCCCCGAAACCCCAATTTTTTCCAAAAGTTATGAGCTTTATAATCTCAATCATTGTAAGAACTTTTTGGATGACGGGCAGATCGTGATTGTGGAAGGTTACATGGACGTGATCTCTTTATATGAAAAAGGGATCAAAAATACCGTAGCAGCATTGGGAACGGCCTTTACCCCATTTCATGGAAAAATTCTGGAGCGCTATGCCAATGAAGTGATCATTGCCTTTGATGGCGACAGTGCAGGGAAATCGGCAACAGAAAAAGCCATGAATATCTTGAAAAAGACCAGCTTAAATGTTAAAATATTAAACTTGCCGAGCAATGAGGATCCAGATTCCTTTGTCCAAAAATATGGTCAACAGGGATTTTTGGATGCGGTCGCCAAGGCCTTAACCATCGTTGAATATGAATTGGGATTACTAAAAAAACACAATGATCTTTCTCAAACCGATGGACGGCTCCGCTATGGCAATG
Organism: Acetobacterium sp. UBA5834; assembly: GCF_002435675.1. NCBI lineage: Bacteria > Bacillati > Bacillota > Clostridia > Eubacteriales > Eubacteriaceae > Acetobacterium > Acetobacterium sp. UBA5834. The sequence goes on from NZ_DJGY01000055.1 coordinate 61,284, forward strand.
AAGCAATTAACGTACTAAAGCAGCTGGAGACATCACTGGAAGTTGATTACTACAGCAAAATGGTGGCTGGTGAAACAGGAATTAATCAGGAAGTGATAAGACGCGAGGTCATGCGCTCAAAAAAACGGCCGGATAATCCAGTTCAACTGGTTGAATCGACCCATAATGTGGTAACGCCACAAAAAATTCCCAGGGCCTACCAAAATGCTCAGGAAGTGGTGATTCGCTACTGTTTAAAAAACCCGGAAATTATCGATGACGTTCCGATTGACTTTCTGACCGACTCGTTCTATCAGGAACTGATCAGCGTTCTTTTAGAAAAGCGGAAAACCGGCAGCCGGATTGAAGTTAATCAGATGATGTCACATTTTGAAGATTCCAAAGAAGTTAAAAAATTAGTTGAGTTCATGATGAACGAGGATGAAGTCTCCCGGTCAGATTATCACGATGCTTTGGAAATAATGAATCGATTTTATAATGAAGCTCAACTCGACCGACTTTCCGAACAAATTAAGCGGGAGTCAACGACTGGTAATGACGATGAGGTGGCACGGCTCACCAATCAACTCATAGAGATTAAGAAAATGATGAAAGAAAACGGGAGGCACTAAAATGAAACTCGAGAAAGTAAAAACCGACGATGTGATCATCGATATTGACGACGACATCATTGAAATCGAAAAAGTCGCCATTGAGCTGATGCCGGAGGTGCAGCAGCTGTTAAAGCGGGGGAAATCAAAAGGAAATTTAAATAACCACGATTTTGAAGAAATTTTGGATAAGGCGGATCTTGACCCTGAAGAAATTGATTCAATCTATTTGTATCTGCAAAAAGAAGGGATCGAAATCGCTTTTACCGATCTCGAACTGGAAGCCCTGGAAGCGGCGGAACTTGAGGAAGAGAACCAGAAAGAACTTGAACTGGCAGATTCAGTCAGTGTCAATGATCCGGTTCGTTTATACTTAAAAGAAATCGGGAAGGTACCCTTACTGACCGGCGATGAAGAAATGGAACTGGCTCGCCGCATGGAAGCAGGCGATGAGATGGCCAAGAAAGAATTGGCTGAAGCCAACCTGCGACTGGTCGTCAGTATCGCCAAGCGTTATGTGGGCCGGGGTATGTCGTTTCTCGATCTGATTCAGGAAGGAAACCTCGGCTTGATCAAGGCGGTTGAGAAATTTGATTATACCAAGGGTTTTAAATTCAGTACCTATGCTACCTGGTGGATTCGCCAGGCGATTACCCGGGCCATTGCCGATCAGGCCAGAACGATCCGAATCCCGGTACACATGGTCGAGACCATCAATAAATTGATCCGGGTTTCCCGGCAATTGCTGCAGGAATACGGGCGGGAACCAACCCCCGCAGAAATCGGCAAGGAAATGGGTTTTTCTGAAGAAAAAGTTCGGGAAATTCAGAAAATTGCTCAGGATCCGGTTTCTTTGGAAACCCCGATTGGGGAAGAAGAAGACAGCCATTTGGGTGATTTTATTCCCGATGAAGAGGCCCCGGCACCAGCTGAAGCGGCATCCTATGCACTGCTGAAAGAACAGCTGATTGAAGTGTTAAATACCCTGACCGAACGTGAAGAAAAGGTGCTGCGATTACGTTTTGGTCTCGATGATGGTCGGGCTCGAACACTTGAAGAAGTCGGCAAAGAGTTTAACGTCACCCGGGAACGGATCCGACAGATTGAAGCCAAGGCGCTGCGTAAACTCAGACACCCCAGCCGCAGCAAGAAATTGAAGGATTACTTAACCTAAAATGAAGATTAAATTAAGTCCAAGGCTTGAGGTGATTGCCGGTTGTGTGACCGGGGCCTGCTCGATGGCGGATATTGGCACCGATCATGGTTACCTGCCAGCGTACCTGGTAGAAAACAAGGGTGTTTGCAGGGCCATCGCCAGCGACATTAACCAGCAACCACTGAAAAAAGCTCAAAAAATTATCGACGCCCAACAATTACAAAAACAGATCGAGACCCGACTTGGTTCGGGTCTTTCTGTGCTTAAACCTGGCGAGGTTGAGGTTGTTGTTATGGCAGGGATGGGGGGGCTCCTGATCCGGGATCTGCTAAAAGCCCAGCCAGCTGTTGCCAGAGCGGCAAAAAAACTGGTTTTGCAGCCAATGAATAATCAGGCAGTGTTACGAAGATATCTGGAAACAGCGGGGTTTTTAATTACCCGGGAAGAGCTGGCTCGGGAAGGCGATCGGGTTTATGAGATCATTGTGGCCGAGCCGGGAGCGATGATTGTTACCACCCCATTGGAATATGAATTGGGTTTTGAGTATTATAGGCATCAGCATCCTTTGCTGGGTGCTCTGATCGACCGAAAAATATTTTTGGAACAACAGATTGTAACCAGTACCCGGGGAAGAACCACGGCGGTGGCGGCCAAGCAATTTCAGGAAAGTAGTAGGTTTATCGAAAAACTGAATGAGGTGAAAAAATGTCTGTCAAACTAAATCAAATCATCCAGACCATTGAAGCCCTGGCCCCGGAAAGACTGGCTGAAAGCTGGGATAACGTCGGCCTTCAGGTCGGATCGCGGCAACAGTGTATTAACCGGATTCTGTTGACCCTGGATGTTACGGCTGATGTAGTTGATGAAGCGGTTGTAAAAAAAGCCGATCTGATTATCGCCCATCACCCATTTATTTTTAATGGCTTAAAAACCGTATCCTGTGACGGCGAAAAAGGCCAAATGATTGCCCAATTGATTATAAATGACGTCGCTGTTTATGTGGCCCATACCAATTTGGATAAGGCCGCCAAGGGGCTTAACCACTATTTGGCCGAGATTATCGGCCTTGAAAAGATTAAAACTCTGGAACCCTCAAATCCGACGAGGTATTATAAACTGGTCGTCTTTACGCCGGTGGAAGCCAGTCATAAAATCATCGAGGTATTAGGTAAAAACGGTGCCGGGGCCATCGGTGATTACGATTATTGCACCTATCGATCCTCCGGAACCGGTACTTTTCGCCCGAAGGAAGGCGCCAAACCATTTATTGGGGCGGTAGATAAGATGACCAGCGTTTCGGAAGATCGGATTGAAGCCATTGTAGCGGCGCCTGAATTAAAGAATCTGATTGCGGCCCTAAAAAGAAATCATCCCTACGAAGCGATGGCCTATGATGTGATCCCGCTGGAAAATGGGGATTTAATGAATGAAAACGGACTCGGAAAAATTGGGATATTAAGTCAGCCTATCGGAGCCGTCGATTTTATTACCGAAATAAAAAAACGGTTGGATCTCCCCACTTTAAGAGGGGCCGGTAAGGTTCCGGAGATTGTTCGTCGGGTGGCTATCTGTTCCGGCGCTGGAGCGGATATGATTGGTCTGGCCAAAGCCAAAAGAGCCGATGTGCTAATCACCGGGGATCTCAAACATCACGACGGGCAACGGGCTCTGGAAAACAACATCTGGGTGCTGGATGCTGGTCATTACGGCACTGAGAAATGGGTAACCGACTGTCTTAAACAAATGCTGACAGCCGGTTTGGAGGACGCCTGCCCGGAAATGATTGTTGCGGAGTCGTCCCGGGATTTTATTGTGAATTATTAGAGGGTATAGCAAAAAAGGCTTGAAATTTGCGCAAGGACAGTGTATACTATAGTGATTTAGTAAATCAGATAGTCGCACCCGGAGTAATCCGGTTGAGGAAAGTCCGAGCTCCACAGAGCAGGGTGCCGGGTAACACCCGGTGGAGGCGACTCTAAGGCAAGTGCAACAGAAAGTATACCGCCAGCAATGGTAAGGATGAAAGGGTGAGGTAAGAGCTCACCAGCGGTGTGGTAACACATCGGCTATGTAAACCCCACCTGGAGCAAGACCAAGAACGGACTGTAAAAGACGGCTGCTCGTCGTTGTCCTATGGTAGGTCGCTAGAATTTATTGGTAACAATAAATCGAGATAGATGACTATTTAAACAGAACTCGGCTTATAGATTTAGTAAATCACAAATGTAAGTTAAGACTATTGCAGAACTCTGCAATAGTCTTTTTGCGTTTTTTGACCTGGGATTGTATAATGAGAGTAAAGTTTTCAGTGGGAGAATACCATGAAGAAAAAAGAAGCCATCGAAAAAATGATCCATAATAGTTTAAAAATGAATAAACCGGTGATTGGGGTGGCGGTGGGGTCTGGTCTTTTTGCCAAGCAGGCGGTTAAGGGCGGGGCTGATTTGTTGCTGACCCTGAGTGCTGGTCGCTTTCGTTCGGCGGGCATTCCGTCGATTGGATGCATGATGCCATTTTCCAACAGCAATGAGTTGGTGTTCGATTTTTCCAGCCGGGAGATACTGCCAAAACTCAAAGATCGGGCCGTGATCTGTGGGATCAATGCCACTGACCCCAATTACACTCATCAGGAATTGATTCAAAAAGTCCGGGATCTGGGTTTTAGCGGCGTCAATAATTTTCCTACCGTGGGATTGATTGACGGGCAATTCCGGGAATGGTTGGAGGAGAAGGGCCTGGGTTATGACCAGGAAATCGAATTTATGACAAAGGCAGTGGCCGCTAACCTCTTTACCATTGCTTTTGTTTTTAATGAGATCCAGGCTCGGGCCATGACCCGGGCAGGGGTAGATGTTGTCTGTGCCCATTTTGGTTGGACCCGGGGTGGTGAGAAATCCGGCAAGGTTTTTTCCACCATCAATGAATGCCTGGAAATGACAGAAGCAATTTTTGCGGCCGTCGATGAGATTAATCCCCGCACCTATAAGATGATTTATGGAGGGCCCATCAATTCACCGGAGGATGCCTATTATTTTTATAAAAACTCCCAGACTATCGGTTATATTGGAGGCTCCAGCTTTGAGCGGATTCCCACTGAACTGGCGATTTCGGAAACGACCGACAAGTTTAAAAATTATTATAAATTAAAACAGGAAAATAAGCATTTAAAGAAAGAACTGCTGAAAAAGCGGGGATTTGATGAGATTGTCGGGCAAAGTGTAATCATGCAGGATATGTATGAACTGATCAATAAGGTGGCCGACAAGGATGTTAATGTGCTAATTCAGGGAGAAAGCGGAACCGGTAAAGAGCTGGTGGCCAAGGCATTGCATTTTAACAGTAAACGTTGTCTGGGTCCGCTGATCAAGGTGAATTGCGCCGCTTTGCCACCAAATTTATTGGAAAGTGAGTTGTTTGGCCATGAAAAGGGGGCCTTTACCGGGGCCGATAAACGGCGGCTGGGGAAATTTGAACTGGCCAATAATGGCACCCTGTTTCTGGATGAGATTGGGGAAATGGATGTCGATCTCCAGGCGAAGGTGCTGCGGATTATTCAGCAACAGGAGTTTGAACGGGTTGGCGGCGAAAAAACTATTTTTGTCGATGTGCGAATTGTCTGTGCCACCAATGTCGATATTAAACAGGCGGTGGCTGACAATCATTTCCGGGAGGATCTTTACTATCGGCTGAATGTGGTGGAAATTAACACCCCACCGTTACGGCGGCATACCGAGGACATTCCATTACTTTGCAATCGCTTTTTGGACGAATTCAAAATAAAGTATCAGCTGGAAGAGAAGCGACTGGCCCCGGATGCCATGGCCTATCTGATGGAATGTCCCTGGCCGGGCAATGTTCGTGAACTCAAACATGTACTGGAGCGGGCGGTGATCCTCAGTGAAGGCAAATACATAAGGCGGGATGACATGGTGGTGGAAGAATTGCACAAACCAAAATCCGGAAGCAAACCCCAGTCGCTTGAAGTTCATGGGCCGGAGATGCTGTTAACCAGCAAGGAACATCTGGAAAGTAATTATATTCGGGAAATTCTTAAAGCCTGCCAATGGAACCGCACCGAAGCAGCCCAACGAATCGGTATTTCCCGACGAACCCTTTACAATAAAATCATGAAATACCATTTATCCACAGAATCGGAAGGCGCCGATTAAATGACTGGGCAATATTTACTCAATTTGAGAAAATATTGCCCAGTTGATATTTTTCTGGGAAATCACTTGCCCATTGATTCATTTTTAATGGCGGCAACAGCGGATTTGAGCGTTTTAATTTTTGGCATAAACCTTGCGTATTTAATAAATTTAAATAATTTATTAAATTCAAAGCGACTTAATAAAATGAGATTTGTTCGCAGTAATAACAAGTCAAATAAGTTAAGTAAAAAATCACAAGGGGGGCATGGAATGAAAAATGTGTTAATCGTCGGAACCTTTGATACCAAGGGTCATGAATTCCAGTTTATTAAGGAATTGATTGAAAAGCAGGGCTTAAGTACCACCACGATCAACTGTGGGGTGATGGGCGAGCCGTTATTTGAGCCGGATATCACCAGTGAAGCGGTTGCTATCGCCGGGGGATCATCTCTTGATGAGTTGCAACAGCAACATGATCGCGGCTTGGGTATTGACGTGATGATGGCCGGGGCTGCAAAAATTACCAGAGAGCTGTATGACCAGGGTAAGGTTGACGGCGTCATCAGTCTGGGGGGATCAGCCGGAACCACTATTGGTACCTTTGCGATGCGAAGTTTGCCGGTAGGTGTGCCGAAGATTATGGTTTCTACCGTGGCTTCAGGCGATACCCGTCCCTATGTTGGTGAAAAAGATATCACAATGATGTATTCAGTGGTCGATATTTCCGGGATCAACAGCATCTCCAATCATATTCTGGCCAATGCCGCCAATGCCATCGCCGGGATGGCCAGTTTTGATATTCCTGAGCTTAAGGAAGAAAAACCCTTGCTGGCAGCCACCATGTTTGGGGTTACGACGCCTTGTGTTACCACGGCCAGAGAATATCTGGAAGATCAGGGCTATGAGGTGCTGGTATTTCATGCCACCGGTGCCGGCGGGATGGCTATGGAAAGTCTGATTGAAGCGGGCTTTATCAAAGGCGTATTTGATGCCACAACCACCGAGTGGTGTGATGAGGTAGCTGGCGGGGTCTTCACAGCGGGGCCAACCCGACTGGAAGCGGCTGCCAAGGCGGGAATCCCCGAGGTCGTTTCGGTGGGGGCACTCGATATGGTCAATTTTGGGGCCATTGAAACCGTTCCTGAAAAATATAAAGATCGTAACCTCTATAAACATAATGCCAGCGTTACCCTGATGCGAACCACCGTAGACGAGTGTTCTCAGATGGGCAAAATCATTGCCAGCAAGTTAAATATGGCCACCGGCCCGGTTGCTTTGTTTCTTCCGCTAAAAGGAGTTTCTGCCATTGACGTGGAAGGCGCACCGTTCTATGGTCCGGAAGAAGATGCCGAACTGTTTGCCCAATTGCGGGCCAACATCGACGATCAAGTCGAACTGGTGGAAATGGATACCGATATCAACGACGAAGCCTTTGCTCTGGCAATGGCAGAGAAACTGATTACGATGATTGAAAAAAAGAACGCATAAAGGAGAAACTAACATGGCAATAAAACGAGAAGAAGTATTAAGACGGCTAAGAGAACAGGAAGCTAACGGAATTTCGGTGGTTGGCGCTGGAGCAGGAACTGGGATTTCGGCCAAATGCGCTGAAGCTGGTGGTGTTGATCTGATTATTATCTACAATTCCGGCCGGTATCGGATGGCTGGCCGGGGTTCTTTAGCCGGGCTGTTATCTTATGGCGATGCCAATGCCATTGTTATGGACATGGCCCGAGAAGTAGTAACGATTGTAAAAGATACGCCAGTTCTGGCCGGGGTCTGCGGCACCGATCCGTTTAGAGATATGGAGATGTTTTTAAAACAGGTTAAAGAAGCCGGCTTTTCCGGCGTGCAGAATTTCCCGACCGTCGGCTTAATTGATGGTGTCTTCCGTCAAAACCTGGAAGAAACCAATATGGGCTATGATCTGGAAGTGGAGATGATCAGGAAAGCCCATGAGTTGGATCTGGTCACGACTCCCTATGTTTTTAATGTCGAAGAGGCCGAAAAAATGGCCAAAGCTGGTGCCGATGTACTGGTTGCCCATATGGGACTGACCACCAAAGGGAGCATCGGGGCCGGAACTGCAAAAACCCTGGACGACTGTGTCAAGCTGACCCAGGAGATCTGTGACGCTGGCAAAGCCATTAATCCGGACATTATGGTCATTGTTCACGGTGGCCCGGTGGCTGAACCGGAAGATGCCAAGTATGTTCTTGATCGTACAACTGGCGTTTGCGGCTTCTTTGGCGCATCCAGCATCGAGCGTCTACCAACCGAAATTGCCATCACCAAACAGGTTAAGGATTTTAAAGACATCAAACTGTAAAATTAATTATAGGTAAAAGTAATTGACATTGATAAAAGAAAGCACATACTGTACATAAGCACATGATGTAACAATTGGTCGGTACGGTACTTATGCAATAAACCAGGCGTTGAATAAAAAGTAAATTCTTTTTATTCAACGCTTTTTGTTTTACACTTTCAAACTATTTGGTATAATGATACGAAATGAGTTGATGTCGGGAGAATGGATTTTGGACAACACAAAAAGCATGCTAAATTCGAATTCAGTTTTAACCATCGATTGCGGCACCCGAGGACTTCGGGGAATTATTTTTGATGAGACCGGTAATGAGTTGGCTAAAAGCGAAGAATTATTCAAGGGCTATTATTCGAAACATTTCCAATGGAAAGAAGCTGCGCCAGAAATGTTCTGGAAGGCCCTGGTTAAAGTGATTTCGGAGCTTAAGGAAAACGCACCGGCGCTGTTTTTGACCATTCGGGGAATGACGGTGTCTTGTCAGCGGGATGTGATCACGGTGGTGGATGAAAGTGGTGAGCCGCTGCGCAATTTTATCAGTTGGTTGGATCGCCGGGAATTAGCCGAACCGCTGCCCTATCCCTGGCCCTATGCGCTGCTCTTTAAATGTATTGGGTTTAGCACCTACGCCAAATCCTTCAGTCAAACTGCTCATGTCAACTGGATCAAGATGCAGGAACCGGAGATCTGGGCCCAAGCCTACAAGGTCGTTTTTCTTTCGACCTATTTTTTGAGTCGCTTGACTGGGAAACTAGCTGACAGTCGTTCCAACACTGCCGGTCATCTGCCCTTTGATACGAAAAAGAAACAGTGGTGTGGCAAGTATAACGTCAAAACGCAGATTCTTCAGGTTGAGCCGGAAAAATGCTATGAGCTGACCGACTCCTGCGAAATCATCGGATATCTGACGGCAACTGCCGCCGCAGTCACTGGCCTGCCAGTGGGTTTGCCGATTGTCGCTTCAGGGACGGATAAAGGCTGTGAAACTCTTGGTGTCGGGGCTTTGACACCGGAGGTCGCCAGTATTTCTTTGGGTACCCAATCAACGGTGGAGGTGACCACAAAAAAATATGTGGAGCTCTATCCCTTCTACCCTTCCTTTGCAGCGGTGGAAAATGACGCGTATAATCCCGAAGTGACTATTTATCACGGATTTTGGATGGTCGATTGGTATATCCGGGAATTTCTTGATCAGTCTGATCCCCAAGCGATTCATGAGGTTTTGGAGGGCTATCTGGAGACGACCCTGCCAGGAGCGGATGGCCTGGTTCATCAGCCCTATTGGGGTCGCGAAGCCTTTCGGCCGGAAGCCCGGGGGACCTTTATCGGCTTTAGCGAGGGTCATGACAAACGACATATTTACCGGGCCATCATCGAAGGACTGGGCTACGCCCTGCTGGAGGGGGTAAAACGGATTGAACGCAAAACAAAAGTTCCAATTCAGGCTGTCGGACTATCCGGCGGGGGCTCCCGCAGTGATGGGGTGGCTCAGATCATGGCCGATATTTTTAATCGGCCGGTGTACCGGGTTCAGACCTTTGAGACAACTGGTTTAGGCGCCGCCATCGCCACCTTTGTGGGCTTAAATCATTATCCGGATATTCACACTGCCAGTGCGGCGATGATTAGAAAATCCCGGGTTTTTGAACCCAACCCGGAAAATGCAATAATCTATACAGAAATTTATAGTAAATTATATAAGCAACTATATCGTCGGGTTAAACCCTTATATCAGTCGTATGATTAAATTCAGATGATCAAACGTTAAGAACCGACGGGTTAGAGAAGAGGTCATAAAATAAAATGAAAAGCAATTATAAAATGGGCATCGACATCGGCTCCACTACCATTAAGGTGGTGGTGATTGACACAAAAAACGAAATCATCTTTGAAGAATACCGGCGTCATTTGTCAAACATCAAGGTCACCATCATCAATCTCTTAAAAGAAACATATCAAAAACTGGGCGATTTACAGACCCGGGTTTGTGTCACCGGTTCCGGCGGGCTGATGATCTCGCAATGGCTGGGTATTCCCTTTGTTCAGGAAGTAGTCGCCAGTACGCTGGCGGTGGAACGGATTATTCCCAAAACTGACGTGGCCATTGAGCTGGGTGGTGAAGATGCCAAGATCACTTTTTTTTCCGGTACCATTGAACAGCGGATGAATGGTACCTGTGCCGGGGGCACCGGTGCCTTTGTCGATCAGATGGCAACGCTTTTAAAAACCGACGCTGAAGGACTCAACGAATTATCCAAAACCCACACCATGATTTATCCGATTGCCTCCCGCTGTGGGGTTTTTTCGAAAACCGATATCCAGCCGCTGATCAATGAAGGGGCAGAGAAAGCCGATATTGCCGCCTCTATTTTTCAGGCGGTGGTCAATCAAACAATCAGCGGCCTGGCCTGTGGTCATCCGATTCGTGGGAATGTGGCTTTTTTAGGGGGGCCACTCTATTTTCTCTCGGAACTGCGACAGCGCTTTATAAAAACCCTGAAACTGACTGAGGAGCAGATTATTTTTCCGGAAAAATCCAATCTCTTTGTTGCCATGGGGGCGGCTTATTCGGCAGAAAAAGAAGCGCCAATGAATTTTTCTGATCTGGTTGAAGCAGTGGAAAATCTTGATGCCGTATCAGAAAATGAAGTCGGTCGGCTGGCGCCGCTGTTTCGGTCACGGGAAGAATTGCAGCAGTTCAAAGAACGACATGATCACAACCAGGTTGCCAAAAAAAATTTGCAAGATCATTCGGGTTGCTGTTTTTTAGGAATCGATGTGGGTTCCACCACTACCAAGGCGGTTGTCATTAATGGTGACGGCGCTCTTTTGTACAGTTACTATGGTGGCAATGAGGGCAGTCCGCTGGCCCAGTCGATCAAAATTATCAAACAAATCTACGGCTTACTGCCAGCTGATGTCTATATCGGCAAGTCGACAGTGACCGGTTATGGTGAAAGTCTGATCAAAAAAGCCTTAAAAATCGATATCGGCGAAATTGAAACCATTGCCCACTATAAGGGAGCCAAATATTTTTGTCCCGAGGTTGATTTTATTCTCGACATCGGTGGTCAGGATATGAAGTGCATGAAGATTAAAAATGGTACCATTGACAGTATTATTCTGAATGAAGCTTGCTCATCGGGCTGTGGTTCATTTTTAGAAACCTTTGCCAAATCTCTGGATCTTGACATGCAGGCCTTTGTGGATGCTGCCTTGATGGCAGAAAACCCGGTGGATCTGGGCACCCGCTGTACTGTTTTTATGAATTCCAAGGTCAAGCAGTCCCAGAAAGAAGGGGCTGAAGTCGGAGACATCTCAGCCGGGCTGTCTTATTCGGTGATCAAGAATGCTTTGCAGAAGGTGATAAAAATTCATAACCCCAAAGAATTGGGTGAACATATCATTGTTCAGGGGGGGACCTTTAATAATCAGGCGGTGCTGCGGACTTTTGAAAAGATCACCGAAAAAGAGGTCATCCGTCCGGATATCGCGGGTCTGATGGGCGCCTTTGGTGCGGCTTTGATTGCCCGCGAGAATTATGTCGCCGGGGAACGCAGTAATCTTCTGGATTTGGAAGCGCTGGACGATTTTGCTGTGGAAGTCGGCCACAAACGTTGCGGCGGCTGCAGTAACAATTGTCTGCTGACGATTAACCGCTTTAACGACGGCAGTCGTCATATTACCGGAAACCGATGTGAGATTGGCGAAGGGAATGTTAAAAAGAATGCTGACCTGCCCAATCTCTATCAATACAAGTATCAGCGGATCTTTAATTACCCCTCGTTGCCTGAAGAGAGAGCACCCCGAGGCAGTATCGGGATCCCCCGGGTATTAAATCTCTATGAAAATTATCCCTTCTGGCATACCTTTTTTACCCATCTGGGCTATCGAGTGGTCTTATCGCCGGAATCCAATCGCAAGATTTACGAAAAAGGCATGGAGAGTATTCCCTCGGAGTCGGTCTGTTATCCGGCCAAACTGGCCCATGGCCATATTCAAGCGCTGTTGGATCAGGGCATTAGCCTAATTTTTTACCCCTGTATCCCCTATGAGGAAAAAGAATTTGAAGATGTTGATAACTGGTACAATTGCCCGATTGTCATGTCCTATCCGGAAACCATCAAACATAATCAGGATGATGTTCAGAAAGCTGGCATTACCTTCTTGAATCCGTTTTTGCCCTTTGACAATGATCGGCGCCTGGAAGAACGGCTGGCTGAAATTTTTGGCGACTATGGTATCAATCAGCAGGAAATTGCCGTTGCCATGAAGGCGGCCATTGCTGAGAAGGAAGCCTTCCGTCGGGACATGGAGAAAAAAGGGGAAGAGACCATTGCCTATTTAAAAGAAACCGGGCAAAAAGGTATTGTTTTGGCGGGTCGACCTTATCATATCGATCCGGAGGTCAATCATGGTCTGGATCATATCATTACCGGCCTGGACATGGCGGTACTTACCGAAGATGCCATTGCCCACCTCTATCATCCCAAAGCGGATGAGCGTTTCCGGGTACTGGATCAGTGGAAATACCACAGCCGCTTATATAAGGCGGCCGAGGTCGTCAACCAGCATGATTTTCTGGAGCTGGTGCAACTGACCTCCTTTGGCTGCGGACTGGATGCGGTGACCTCGGAGCAAACCCAGGAAATCCTGGAAAGTCATGGTAATATTTATACTCTGATTAAGATTGATGAGGTCAATAATCTGGGGGCCATCCGGATTCGGATGCGATCACTCAAAGCGGCGATGATTGAACGGGAGAAAAATAATATTGTGGTGGCACCAACCCCAATGAAACAGCGGGTGGTCTTTACCAAAGCGATGAAAAAGAAACATACCCTGCTGGCACCGCAGATGTCGCCAATTCACTTTGATTTTCTGGAAGAGGCGATGGAAAAATATGGCTATCATATTGAAGTCATGCCCAGTGTGGACAATGCCGCCATTGATGAAGGCTTAACCTATGTTAATAACGATGCCTGCTATCCCACCATTATTACCACCGGCCAGATTATGGCCGCCCTGAAATCGGGAAAATACGATCTTAATAATGTGTCGATATTAATGACTCAGACCGGGGGACCCTGCCGGGCCTCCAACTATGTGGCATTTATCAGAAAAGCCCTGGAATCAGCCGGGATGTCGCAAATTCCGGTTATTTCACTGAGTGCTATTGGTCTGGAAAAGAATCCCGGATTTAAACTCAGTCTGCCGCTGCTGACTCGGCTATTAGTTGGGATTGTTTACGGTGACTTGCTGCAACGGGTTGTCAGTGGCACCAGGCCCTATGAGCTCCATCCGGGATCAACCGAAGAATTGTACCAGCATTGGCGCAAAAAAATAAAAGCAGGCATGAAAAACGGAAATCTCCGGGATTTCAAAGAAAACGTCCGGGCGATTGTCAATGAATTTGATGCCCTGCCCCGAAGCGACAAAAAATTGCCCAAGGTGGCCATTGTCGGTGAAATTCTGGTGAAATACCATCCTACCGCCAACAATAACCTTCAGGCCGTGCTGGAAGCCGAAGGGGCCGAGGTGGTGATGCCAGACCTGATGGACTTTTTCCTCTACTGTTGTTACAACCAGGTCTTTAAATATGAAGAATTATCCGGTAAAAGGAAATCGATGAAGAGTGCCAAACTGATTATTCAGTTGCTGGAGTATTCCCGAAAAAATATGAAAAGTGCGCTGGAAGCAAGCACCCACTTTCATGTTCCCTCAACCATTGAGAAGAAAGCAAAAAAAGCCCAGGAACTGATTTCCCTGGGGAATCAGGGTGGAGAGGGCTGGTTTTTGACGGCGGAGATGATGGAGCTGATTGATGATGGGGTCGAAAACATTGTCTGTGTCCAGCCCTTTGCCTGTTTGCCCAATCATGTCATGGGAAAAGGAATGATCAAACCGATCCGTCAAAGATACCCACTGGCAAACATTGCCCCGATCGACTACGATCCCGGTGCCAGCGAAGTCAATCAACTGAACCGCATCAAACTGATGATGGAAACGGCCAAGCGGAATCTGGATCGGAAGAGTTAGCACTAAAAAAGAGAAAGACTGGCTTGATGGCCAGTCTTAATTTTTTGCAAAAAAAAAAGAACCGCTTCAGAAGAAACAGCTCGTTTTTCTAAATGAAAAAGGGGAGTAATTCATTTAGCGATAAAGGATTATATATGATAAATTCATTATATGAAGAAGGAACAAAGAATACAATCATTATTTTTTCTATAACGTTTTCAGAATTATGTAATAGTTTACAATTTAATCAAAAATTTACAGAACAGAATTTGCGGATGTGTTATAATTTCATTACACAAAAAATGAAGGAGTCATGATGAAAAAAATACTGATAATCGAAGATGAATTAAATATATATGAACTGATTAAATTTAACCTGGAAACGCATGGGTTTGAAGTCGACGGCGTTCAGGATGGCGGCGAAGCCATTGCAAAGATATTGGAAGTATTGCCGGATCTGATCATTCTGGATCTGATGTTGCCGGGAAAAGACGGCATCAGCATTTGCCGGGAGATTCGTGCCAATAACGTTATTTCCTACATTCCGATTATTATGCTGACAGCAAAAAGTGAGGAATTCGATAAAGTACTGGGGCTTGAAATTGGCGCCGATGACTATATTACCAAGCCTTTTGGGGTCAAAGAACTATGTGCCCGGGTTAAGGCGGTTTTAAGACGGACGGAGATTCTTTTATCCAAGGAGGATGAAGCCATTGTGGTAGGGGATCTTCAAATCGATCCCAAGGCGTTTGAAGTTTATCAAAATGGGGAGAAACTGGCCTTAACCCTTAAGGAATATGAACTGTTGGTTTTTTTGGCCAAACACCGGGGTCAGGTCTTGACCCGGGATCAGCTGCTGGATCAGATCTGGGGTTTTGACTATTACGGAGAAACCCGAACCGTGGATGTCCATATCCGCTATTTAAGAAAAAAAATTGAGGAACAATCTGAAGATGGCAAAAAATATATCGAAACCGTCCGGGGGGTTGGCTATCGCTTTATTGAAAAATAGGAGTCTACAATGAAGAAACGTCTGTCTATTTCACTGACTGTCATTATCATTGTCAGCATCACAATCTGTGGCTTGTTTACGACCATCAGTTATCGTCAAAGTTATTATGCCGACACTGAGAATAACATCAAAAAGAGCAGCAACTATATTATGAATTACCTGCTGCCAGATTTCCTGGAAACGGGAAACAAAGAAAGTTTGGATAATTTTGCTCAAAGTACGAGTGTGAGAATGACGATCATCAATACTCAGGGGGATGTCATCTACGAATCGGTTCAGGGCTTGGGCGACCTGGAAAACCATAAAAATCGACCGGAAATTCACGGCGCAATGGATGGGCAGCAAACAACTGAGGTGCGTTTTTCCAATACCATCAAGGATGAAATGATCTATGTGGCGACCCCTTATTTTGACAATGATCAAGCAGTAAAGGCGGTGCTGCGGATATCGATGCCGGTAAATGCCATGGATGATGCCATGTTTGAAATGATCAACAATATTATTTTTGTGATCCTAACCACAATCATGGCAACGACCCTGCTGATAAATTACTTCATCAACAGGGAAATGAAACCACTGGAAGAAGCCTCAGTTTTTGCCAGAGAAATTGCCTCAGGCAAGTATGGACAGCAACTGACGATGATTCGGGAAGATCAGATCGGAGAGCTGGTGGAATCGCTCAATCAGATGTCAATCCAATTGAACAACTCTTTCACGGAGATGAACCAGAAGAATGCCGAGCTTACGGCGATCTTGTCCAACATGAATCATGGTGTCATTGCAATTGATAAAAAGAACCACATTGTCCATTTAAACGAAGCGGCTCGGAAGGTATTGCGAATTCCCAGAAACGAACACGTGATTGGACATAATATACTGGAAGTTTATCGTGAGTCTTTTATTTTGGAACTGATGAATTATCTGGAGAACGATCCCAGCGAAAAATTAAGCTTTGAATCGCGGATTCATTCAAATCAGATTTTACGGGTTTATATCAACCATATCGAAGAAAATAATAACATCAACGGTCATATTATTATTTTTGAAGATATCACCCTGTTGAAAAATCTCGAAAAAATGCGCCGTGATTTTGTTGCCAATGTGTCACATGAGCTTAAAACCCCGATTACCACCATCAAAGGTTTTATCGAAACCATTCAAGTCAATCATATCACTGATCCGAAAACGCTGGAGCGCTTTTATTCGATTATTTATGAAGAGAGTGATCGACTCAGCCGCCTGGTCAGCGATATTCTGGTTTTATCGCATCTGGAAAACAAAGGTGGATTTGAAAGAAGTTTCGAGCTGCTGCATGTCGAGATGGAAATTAAGCAGATTTTTGATATTTTAAAGTTGTGTGCCGAAGAAAAAGCCATGACTTTGATATTAAACGGTGACGAATCGATTGAATTGGAGTTCGTCGCTGATGAATTCCGACAGATGATGATCAATCTGATCGATAATGCCATCAAATATTCAGAGCCGGGTAACCGGGTGGAGGTCACCATAGCGGAGCAAGAAGAGCATATTATTATTCAGGTTCGGGATTATGGTTATGGGATACCCGAAAAGGATGTAGACCGGATTTTTGAGCGGTTTTACCGGGTGGATAAGAGTCGCTCCAAGGAGAAGGGCGGCACCGGTCTGGGACTGGCCATTGTTAAACACATCGTTCACAACAATCGTGGTACGATTGCTGTGTCGAGTCAGGTAGGCGAAGGAACTGAATTTAAGATTAGCTTGCCGAAATATAAAGATTAACAATGGTTGCCGTTAAACACCCGTACCGATCAATTGTTAATCTGTTGTTCGCTGCGGAATCGGACAGGCGCTGCCGTGTCCGCTCCGATGCGTACAACATGATATAACAATTGTCGGTACTGCTTTATTGCTTATTAAAACAGCCGGTCAGATTCGACCGGCTATTTTTTTTGAGGCAGGTTCAGTTTTGAGAAGATGGTGGTTTTGCCAAGCAGACGCATCAGCTCCCGGGCGGTGACACCAATAAAAATCCCGGTGGGAATGGCCAGTACCATCAGGAATAGAAAATAAAGCAGGAGACTGGTCGTTTGCACAACAATGGCGGCCACGATGACCTGACCGAGATTGTGTGAAATGGCCCCGAAAACACTGACCAGGATAATTGAAATTTTGTCTTTAAAAAAGTGCAAAAGCAAGCTCATGACCAGCAGACTTAAGAGGCCGCCGCCCAGACTGTAGACAATCGAAAAGCCGCCGCCAAAGAGGAAACCCGATAAAAAAATCCGGGCGATCACTACCAGCAGGGTTAGCGGCCAACCCAGAGTCAACAGCGAGACCAGGGTAATAATATTGGGCAGGCCGATTTTGGCTCCGGGAATCGGCAGTGGCAGAGGAATCAAGCTTTCAATATAACTAAGAATCAGAGCCATGGCCACATAAAGACTGAGAATAACCAGTCGGTAGGCTTTTGAAGTCATCAGGAGTCACCAGTGATGACTTCCACAACCAGTTTGTGTGGCAGACAGACAATGGTTTCCCCGGGGCTGGAAATAGGATAGGTTTTGACACAAATATGGTCGGGACAGTCGGCCTCCACCATTTTGGCAGTGCCGTCAGAAATTTCAAGTGTATTAAAACCGGTTGCATCAGTAAAGATTTCGGTGCGATCTTCAGAAAGGGGAAAAATGCCAATAACCTCGCCCTGACGGGTGACTCGAACCGAAAGTGGAGAATCGGTTTTATTGATTAAATAAAAAGCGGCAATGCCGATTAAACTGACAGCAAGCAAGCCGATAATGATGATGATTTCGTTTTTCTTCATGGAAACCTCGTTAATTTTTAATTGAGAACGCTCTTATTTTATCTGAAAAAAACCGGATGGTAAAGACTTTACCATTTTTTTATGCTTTTTTTCAGAGTCTTTGGTATAATACATTTATTTGTTAAAGGAACGGGTGTGATAGATGAAGCAAATCAGCAGAAAAAATTGGGGATGGAAAATTACTGCAACAGGGATTGTTTTTTTACTTCTGGTCGGAGGTTTAACGGGCTGCGATCAGGGAAAAACAGTGTCCCGGAGTGATTTTTTGCTGGATACCTTTGTTAGTATCACCCTTTATGGGGAGTCGGATGAACAATTGCTTGATCAGCCATTTGAACGAATTGAAGCATTAAACAGCAGTCTCACTGCCTTTGAAACTGGCAGTGATCTGGGACTGATTAAAGAGAATGCCGGTATCAAGCCTGTTACTGTGTCCGAGGATACTTACCGCATCATTGAAAAGAGTCTGGAATACTCTAAAAATTCCGGTGGATATTTTGATGTGACCATCGGTCCGCTGGTTGATCTCTGGGGGATTCACTCACCAGAAACCAAAGAAGCCCCGACTCAAGAGGCAATTGACGCCGCGAAAGCCAAAACCGATTATAAGAAGATAATCTTAAGTCCAGATGATCAGTCAGTTTATTTAACCGAAGCGGGGATGGCAGTGAATCTAGGGGCGATCGCCAAAGGTTATATTGCCGATGAGGTGATGGCGGTTCTTAAATCTGAAGGGGTGAAGCATGCGATTGTTAATCTCGGTGGGAATGTGCTGGTGATGGGAGGAAAAGCTGATAACAGCGATTTCGGGGTTGGTGTTGAAGATCCCAGAAATCCAGGAAATGGATATTTGGGAGTATTATCCATCAAGGATGGATCGGTCGTGACTTCGGGGGATTATCAGCGCTATTTTGTGGATGCGGCCGGAAACAAGTACCATCATATTCTTGATCCCTTTACCGGCTATCCCGCCAACTCGGGGCTGATTCAGGTCACTGTGGTTACGAATGCCTCCATCGATGCGGATAGCCTATCGACAACGCTGTTTTTATTGGGCTTGGATGAAGGGCTGAAGAAAGTTGAAGCACTGCCGGATGTGGAGGCGATTTTTATCACCAGTGAAAATAGGATTGTGGTTACCAGTGGTTTAAAAGACAGCTTTGTGTTTGATCAAGCGAATTATGGCGATACCTACACCATCACTTTCCGCTGACCATTTTGTGAGTTTGACAGGAGTGCGATGGCGGTAGGCGTAGTAATGAATGAAAAAAGAAGGGCAAGAATGGAAGTTAGTGAGCAATTAAAAATTTATCAAGATGAAGCAAGTAAACTGCGGCGGGATCTCCATCGGATCCCCGAAGAGGGTTTTGATTTACCGAAAACTCAGGAGTATTTGATCAACTATCTGACAGACCTGGGATACCAGCCGGAGAAAGTCTGTGAAACGGGTCTTGTATTATATATTAACGGACAATGCGATGACGATGCGATTGCCTTTCGAGCCGATATGGATGCCCTTTGCATTCGGGAAGAAGCCAATCACGAATACATTTCGAGGCATCCCGGATGGATGCATGCCTGCGGACATGACGGACATATGACGATGAATCTGTTGCTGGCAAAATATTTGGCTGATTTTCCCGAGCAACGAAAAAGAAGTGTACTGCTTATTTTTCAGCCCGGCGAAGAAGGGCCCGGGGGAGCAAAACCGATGATTGATGCCGGGATCTTTAACAAATATCCGGTTAAAGCCATTTTTGGTTATCATCTGTTTCCCTTTATTGAAGAAGGTAAACTGGCAACAAAAGCCGGGCCGATGATGGGTCAAAACAGTGAGTTTTTTATCACTGTGCATGGGCTCAGTGGTCATGCTGCGGAACCACAACGGTCAATGGATGCCATTGTTGCCAGTGCGTCATTAATTACCTGTTTACAGAGTATCGTCAGTCGCAACACCAATCCCATGGAAAGTGTGGTGATCTCAATTGGCTTACTCAATGGGGGAACCCGGGTAAATGTTGTGGCCGATCAGGTTAAGCTGGGCGGGACGATCCGTTCATTTAGTGAAAAAAGCCATCAGAAGCTCCATCGACGGATCGAGGAAGTTGTCAAAGGGGTTGAACTGACCCACGGCTGTCATATTGAGCTGGAGTTTGTCGAAATGTACCCGCCAGTGATTAACGATGAACGGCTTTATGAGATTTTTAAAGAGCAGATCCCCCAGGAAAACCGAGTTCGATTTCGAAAAGTCATGTTATCTGAGGATTTTTCGTTTTTTCAGAAAGAAGTGCCGGGTTTATACATCGGCTTAGGAACTGGCAACGAAGAAAAAGGATTTAACAAAAATCTGCATACAGCAGACTTCAATTTTGACGAGCAGGTCTTACTAAGGGGCCTTGACACATCACTACAAATGATCAACTACTCAAAAAAATACTAACACAGGAGAACAAAAATGTACGAAGAATTTGCACAGGTTTATGATGAACTGATGAAAGAAATTGATTATACAAAATGGTCCGATTATATTCAGCGGTTATTTTTAAACAGCAAACGTGAAATAAAAAATGTTATGGAATTTGGCTGTGGCACCGGAAATATCACCTGCAATTTGGCCCAGGCAGGGATCAATATGACAGCAGTCGATTTATCCGAAGCGATGCTGACTGTGGCAGACGAAAAAGCAGACCGCATGGGGCTCAAAAATATTCAGTTCTATTTAGGTGATATGAGCAACTTTCAAATCAATCAAACATTCGATGCAGTTATTTCCTGCTGTGATAGTGTTAATTATTTACCCGATCTGGCAGCCTTACAGAGCTTTTTTCTAAGTAGTTATGAATGTCTGGAAAATGAAGGGATTTTGCTTTTTGATGTCAATACAGTGACAAAATACAAAAAAACCATTATGGATAATACCTATGTCTATGATTTGGATGATATTTTTTGCGTTTGGGAAAACGAACCACATTTTGACGAAAATGCAATGCATTTCAATCTGACATTTTTTGAAAAGAATAAGAATGGCACCTATAATCGTCATGAGGAGACCCAGATACAGTATTTCTATACCATTGAAGATATTCATCGCTGTCTGGTCAACATTGGTTTTAAAAATATGAAGTATTATGATTTTGGAACCTTTATGCAAGGCAGCAATGAAGGTGAACGGATTCAGGTGATTGCCGAAAAAAGATAAAATTAAAAAAAACGATAAAAATGGTTGACAATTAGTTTTTACTGCCGTATAATAACGCTTGTATCTCAACTGATGGTCGCATAGCTCAGCTGGGAGAGCACCTGCCTTACAAGCAGGGGGTCACAGGTTCGAGCCCTGTTGCGACCACCATTTTTATACATGCGGCCTGGTAGTTCAGTTGGTTAGAATGCCAGCCTGTCACGCTGGAGGTCGAGAGTTCGAGTCTCTTCCAGGTCGCCATAAGTATTATCCCAATTTCTTTCAGAAATTGGCCAGAAGTTGAGCACAAGCGAGACGACAGTGGTAATACTTACGCATTTTGATTGAAAACTCATCCGACTAGGATGAGAAGAGTTTTCAATTAAAATACGATCCAATAAAAAGCGAATAGCAATTCACTGCTGCCCCAAGGTTAATGGAGTTCTCCAATTATTGGGTAATTAACCACGGCGTGGCAATGTTATGCGTCGAACTTTAAACGTTTAACACAAATGAAAACAAACAACCTATCTTAATTATTTGCCCAGATAGCTCAGTCGGTATAAGTAGAGAACCAAAAATGCACGAATGTAATGAGTGGACATTTTTGTGTGAATCACTTAGTTAGGCAGACAAATGTGTTGCCGAAACGATTGAAGACGAACAAGCCTTTTTTATTACACGCCCAGATAGCTCAGTCGGTAGAGCAGGGGACTGAAAATCCCCGTGTCGGTGGTTCGATTCCGCCTCTGGGCACCACCATGATTAGCGGAAGTGGCTCAGTGGTAGAGCATCGCCTTGCCAAGGCGAGGGTCGCGGGTTCAAATCCCGTCTTCCGCTCCATTTTGATCAGGCGCCATAGCCAAGTGGTAAGGCACGGGTCTGCAACACCCTCACCCCCAGTTCAAATCTGGGTGGCGCCTCCAAAAAAAAACAAAAAAATAGCTTGACATTTAAAAGTAACGACGGTATAATTTAAAAGCTTCTTAAGTGGGAGCAACGGTCATAGAAAAGAGAATAGTACCATAAAACCTGTAAAACAGCCAAAACATCTGCGAGGGTGAATGCGGCTAAATAGAAACAG